>NZ_JBIBHN010000051.1:0-31200 GCF_042957035.1 Streptomyces sp. NPDC008137
ACCCGCTACGACAAACTCGCCCGCCACTACCAGGCCCTGGTCACCATCGCCTGCCTACAACTCTGGCTCCCCTGACATTGCGGACACGACCTAGAGCTGCTTCTGCGGTACCGCGTCGCCCGCCGGAGCGTCGCCCCGGCCGTAGTGGTGCGTCGTGAACATGTAGAGCAGGCCCGTGCCCAGCACCACGCCGCCGCACAGCAGGACGATCCAGTTCTCCCACCAGGACTTCTCCGGGCTGCGGGCCCAGCAGATGTTGATGATGGCGAGGATGCCGTAGACCAGCGCGGCGATGTTCACCGCGAGGCCCCAGCGGCCCAGGGTGAACTCCCCCGCCGGTCTCCAGCCCTTGAGCCGGGCGCGCAGTGCGGCCAGGACCACCATCTGGAACGAGCCGTAGATGCCGAGGATCGCGAAGGAGACGATGTTGGTGAGGGCGTCCTCGGAGAGCAGTGAGGCGAACGCGATGATCAGCGGCACCGCCGCGGACACGAACAGCGCCCAGCTCGGCACCGCACGGGCGTGGACGAACCGCCGCAGCAGCCGGTGCCCGACGATCATCTCGTCCCGGGCGTAGGAGTAGATGAGCCGCCCGGCCGCGGCCTGGAGGCTGATCGTGCAGGACAGGAAGGAGATCAGCACCACGGCCATCACCAGCCGGGCCCCGGTCTCGCCCATGGCGTCGTACAGCACGGTCACCACCGGGTCGGCCTGTTCGCCGGAGATGATCGCGTTGAAGTCCGTGACCGACAGCAGCAGCGACATGCAGGTGAACGTGGCCGCGGCGCCGCCGATGTAGATGGTGCGCCGCATCGCGCGGGGGATGACCCGGCCCGGGTGGGCGACCTCCTCGGCGGTGTCGCCGCACGCCTCGAAGCCGTAGTACTGGTAGAGGCCGATGATGGCGGCTGCCAGGAACGCGGGCAGGTAGGAGCCGTCTCCCTCGACGCCGTAGGTGTCGAAGATGACGCCCACGTTGTGGTGACGGTGGGTGGCCAGCAGATAGATGCCGACGACGAGGGCGCCGATGAGCTCGCCGGCGAAACCGATGAGCGCCGCCGCCGACAGTGCCTTGGTGCCCAGGTAGTTGATGAGGATGGCGACGACGATGAGCACGGCGGTGCACAGCACGGTGGTGTGCACGGTGGCGTCGAAGCCGAAGAGGATGGCGATGTAGGGGCCGGCGCCGTAGGCGACGGAGGTGATGGTCACCAGCAGCGCCCACATGTACACCCAGCCGGTCATCCACGCCCAGCGCTTGCCCCACAGCCGCCGGGCCCAGGGGTAGACACCGCCCGCGATCGGGTACTGGGCGACGATCTCGCCGAAGATCAGCGCGACGAGGAACTGGCCGCAGCCGGCCAGCACGAACGCCCAGACCATCGGCGGTCCGCCGTCGACGATCGCGATGCCGAAGAGGGTGTAGGTGCTCACCACCGGGGAGAGGTAGGTGAAGCCGAGGGCGAAGTTGGCCCAGGGGCCCATGTCCTTGCGGAACTCCGAGCCCGGCTCCCCTCCCGGGGTGCCGGACGCGGGTGCGGGAGGCTGGGTGCCGGTCACGGCTGCGCCTCCCGTCCCACGGTGATCAGGTCGGCGGCGCGTTCGGCGGTGAGCAGGACGGTCACCATGGGATTGATCGTGGGCATGGTCGGGAAGATCGACGCGTCGATGATCCGTACGCCCTCGAAGCCGCGCAGTCTCAGCTCGGGGTCGCAGACGGCCAGCGGATCGTCCGGGGCGCCCATGCGGCAGGTGCCCGCTGGGTGGTAGACGGTGTGTGCCGCCCGGCGGCCGTACTCCGACAGGTCGGCGTCGGAGACGACGTCCGGGCCGGGCGCGACCTCGCGGACGAGCCAGTCGCGCAGCGGGGCGGTGGCGGCGACCTCGCGGGCGATCTTCAGGCCGTCCACGATGGTGCGCTCGTCGTGTCCCTCCGGGTCGGTGAAGTACCGGAAGTCCAGGGCGGGATGCTCGGCGGGGTCGGCGCTGCGCAGCCACATGCGGCCGGTGGACCGGGCGCGCGGCACGTTCGGCGTCATGCACACCCCGTGCTGCGGCACGGGGTAGCCCAGGCGCTCGGTGTTGACGGTGAACGGCACCTGGTAGAAGTGGAACATCAGGTCGGGGCGCGGCTGGCCCTTGTCGCGGCGCAGGAACAGTCCGGCGTCGGAGTCCATCGCGGAGTTGGGCGGCAGCGGGCCGTCGGTCTCCCAGACGATCACGGACTCGGGGTGGTCCAGCAGGTTCTCGCCGACGCCGGGCAGGTCGGCCCGTACGTCGATGCCGAGCTTGCGCAGGTCGTCGGCGGGGCCGATGCCGGAGAGCAGCAGCAGGCGGGGGGTGTCGACGGCTCCGGCGCACAGCAGGAGTTCGCGTTCGGCGCGCACGGTGGCGGGCTGCCCGTCGGCGCCGCGGACGGCGACCCGGGTCAGCCGTCCCGACTCGTCGGTGAGCAGCCGGTGTGCCCAGGTCTCCAGGAGGAGCGTGAGGTTGGGCCGGTCCATGACCGGGTGGAGGTAGGCGACGGAAGCGGAGGAGCGCAGATTGCCCTCCGGCTCGTAGGCCAGCGAGAAGAAGCCGGTGCCGTCGGCGAAGGGCTCGGCGTTGAAGTCGTCGACGACGGGGACGCCGAGGGCGCGGGTGGCCGCGGTGACGAAGTCCTTGGCGATGGGATTGCGGTCGGCCTCGGCCACCGGGACGATCTGGGTGCGCAGCCGGTCCCGGTAGGGGAGGATCGTCGCCGGATCCCAGCCGGGGCAGCCCCGGGCCACCCAGTCGTCGAGGTCCTGCGGCAGCGGCAGGAAGCTGATCAGGGTGTTGTGGGAGGAGCAGCCGCCGAGCACACGGGCCCGTGAGTGCAGGATGTGGGAGTTGCCGCGCGGCTGTTCGACGGTGGTGTAGCCGTAGTCGTACTCCGAGCCGAGCAGGTTGATCCAGTTGCGCAGGCGCAGGACGCGCTCGTCGCCGACATCGCTGGGGCCGCCCTCGATGACGCAGACGCGGCAGTCGGGGTCCTCGCTCAGCCGGGCGGCGAGCACGCAGCCGGCGGTGCCGCCGCCGACGATGACGTAGTCGTAGGCGGACTCGGCGCCGTGCGCGGGTGTGGGGGCCATGCGGTGCCCTGCTTTCTTTGTCGTTCGGTGCGCCACGGGCGGGCGGTTGCTGCCGGAGGGTCAGCCCTTGAACCAGCCGGAAGGGGCGGGGGCGAGGTTCTGGTAGATGTGCTTGGCCTCCTGGTACTCGCGCAGCCCGGTGGGGCCGAGTTCGCGCCCGACGCCGGAGCGGCCGAAGCCGCCCCACTCGGCCTGCGGCACATAGGGGTGGAAGTCGTTGATCCACACGGTGCCGTGCCGCAGCCGCTGCGCGACGCGCTGGGCGCGGCTCGCGTCGGAGGTCCACACGCCGCCTGCCAGGCCGTAGCGGGTGTCGTTGGCGAGTTCCACGGCCTCGTCCTCGGTGCGGAAGCGCTCGACGGTGACGACCGGGCCGAAGACCTCCTCCTGGACGATGCGCATGGACCGGTCGCAGTCGGCGAAGATCGTCGGCAGCAGGAAGAAGCCACGGCTCAGGGCGGGGTCGTCGGGGCGGGTGCCGCCGGTGACGAGCCGGGCGCCCTCCTCCCGGCCGATGGCGATGTAGCCCTCGACCTTCTCGCGGTGCTCGGCGGAGCTGAGCGGGCCGCTCTCGGTGCCCTCGTCCAGGCCGTTGCCGAGCCGGATCGCCCGTGCGCGGTCGGCGTAGGCCTCGACGAACCGGTCGTGCAGGGAGTCCTCGACGAGCAGGCGCGAACCGGCCGAGCAGACCTGCCCGGAGTGCAGGAAGGCGGCGTCCAGCGCGTAGTCGACGGCGGCGTCGAAGTCGGCGTCCGCGAAGACGATGTTGGGGTTCTTGCCGCCCAGTTCCAGCGCGATGTTCCGCGGCCCCTCGGCGGCGCTGGCCATGATGGACCGTCCGGTGTCGAGGCCGCCGGTGAAGGAGACCAGGTCCACGTCGGGGTGGCTGGTCAGGGCCGCGCCGACGGTCGCCCCGGAGCCCAGCACCAGGTTGGCGACGCCGGGCGGGGCGCCGGCCTCCTCGATGAGCCGGATCATGGCGATCGTGGTGAGCGGTGTGATCTCGCTGGGCTTGAGGACGAAGGTGTTGCCCGCGGCCAGCGCCGGGGCCACCTTCCAGGAGGCCTGGAGCAGCGGGTAGTTCCAGGGGGCGATGAGCGCGCACACGCCGATCGGCTGGTAGACGACGCGGCTGAGGACGTCCGGGCCGACGTCCACGACCCGGCCGCCGTCCTTGCCCGCGAGTTCGGCGAAGTAGCGGAAGGCGTTGGCCACGTCCTCCACGTCGATGCGGGCCTCGGCCAGCGTCTTGCCCGTGTCGAGGGTCTCGGTGCGGGCGATGTCCTCCTGGTCGCGCAGCAGCAGGTCGTGCACGCGGAGCAGCAGGTCGGCGCGGCGGCGGGAGGGGGCGTTCGCCCAGTCCTCCTCGGCGAAGGCACGCCGGGCGGCGCGTACGGCGCGGTCCACGTCGGCGGCGTCGGCCTCGTCGACGGTGGTGACGACGGAGGCGTCGTAGGGGTTGACCACCTCCCGCCGTCCACCGGCCGTGGCCTGTGTCCACTCGCCGTCGATGTACAGCTCACCCACCGCGGGGCCTCCTTCGCATCCGGCCGGTGCCGATCGGCTCGACGGTCAGCAACATGGCCCATCGGGAGGTCGGCGGCCACGGGGCACACCGCCGCGACGGCGTCCGGGCCGCCCAGAGGACCCGGGTGGGCTAGTCGCCCGGCCCGCGCTTGCGCGCCCGAGTGTGCCGGGACCAACACCCGGGTCGGGTCCACCGAGGTCAGTAAGTCGATATACACCTGTTTGCACGGATAGGCCCCAGACGCGCCTCCCCCGATCGCGCCGCCCTGCCCCCGATGCAACCATTCACCCGTGTACGACAGTTGGCGTAGACCGCGCCGCACCATGTCGTTTCCGCACTCGAAGCGCACTAGCGTGCGGTGCCGTACCAGGAGGCACCACCATGCGACCCGGACCCCCCGTCAAGGGCCGAGGCGTCGTCAGCGGCACAGGGCTCATCGTCATGTGCCTCGCGGCGACGCTCGCCGCGCTGGTCTTCTCGCTCTGGCCGTACACCGACCGGCCCAAGACGGCGTCGGGCGCGCCGGGAGCGCTGAGCGCGCAGACGTTGCGGACACGCTACGGCCCGCTGTCCGCCCTCGACCAGGAGTTCCTCGTCAAGGTCCGGCTGGCCGGTCTGTGGGAGCCGGCCGCGGGGCGGCAGGCGCGGACGAAGGGGACCACCCCGGACGTGCGGACGGCCGGCCGGCGCCTGGTCGAGGGCCACCGGTTCCTGGACGAGCGGGTCCGCGGCGCCGCCGCCCAGTTGGGTCTCACCCTGCCGGACGCGCCCGACGACCAGCAGAAGCGGTGGCTGACCACTCTGGACGAGGCGCGGGGCGCGGAGTACGACCGGCGGTTCGCCACCGTGCTGCGGCTGTCCCAGGGGCAGGTGTTCCCGGTCGTCGCCCAGGTCCGCGCGAGCACCCGCAACTCCCTGGTGCGCGCCCTCGCCGACGACGCCACCAAGACGGTCCTCGGCCACATCAAGGCGCTGGAGGCAACGGGCGACGTCGACTACGACGCCGTGGCCCGCGACATGGCCGACGGCGGCACTCCCCCGGTCTCGTCCCCACCTCAGACATTCCCGCCGCCCGCCTTCCGCCCACCACCGGGGCAGTGAAACGGAACGTCACATACCGACAACACTCCGTCCGGATCGTGAATGAGGCATGGTGCTTTCGGGACCGTGTCACATACAAACAACATATGCTCTGGGTTCTTTTCCTGCTGGCGGCCTGGGCCGTGGCGGGCACGGCGTGCACGCGGCTGTGCCTGGCCGCCGTACGCGCCGGGGCCGGGGGCACGGACACCGGCCAGCTCCATGAACTCACCCTGTACGAGGCCGCGTTCCTCTCCGGCGGGCCCCGGCGGGTCGCCGACGTGACCCTCGTCGCCATGGCTCGTCAGCGGCGCGTGCTGCTGGCCCACACCGGCTGGGCGACGGTCGTCGACCCGCGCGGCCGGGACGCGATGGAGCGGTCGGTGATAGGGGCCATCGGCCCCGAGGGCCAGTCCCGGATCGCGCCGGTACGGGCGGCCGCCGCCACGGCGGACGCGGTGCGCGGGATCGCCGACGGGCTGGTGCGCGCGGGCCTGGCGGTGCCCGACAGCGCCCGGACGACGGTCGCGGCCGGCGTCCGGCAGGTACGCGCGGCGGCGGTCGCCGTGCTCGGTCTCGGCATCGCCGCGCTGCTGGCACCCGCACCGCCGGACATGCCCCGTCACCTGGTCGCCCTGTGGTTCGCGCTGCCCCTCACCCTGACCCTGAGCTGCCTCGCCGTCGCGCGGGTCGAGATCCACCCGTACTCGCGCTGGGCCTCCCCCGCGGGTCAGCGGCTGCTCGGCGCGCTGGCCCGGAACGCGGACGGCGCCGCCGACGACCGTACGTACCTCACCTCGGTGGCCGTACGCGGGGTCCGCGCGGTCGGCGAACCGGAACTGCGCGCCGCCTTCGCACACCGCGAGGCAGACGACGGACGGGCCGGGGGCGCACGGGAGCATTGACGCCGACACCGACGGACGGTGCTTGCCTTCCACAATCTCCGCACCAAACATCCCTTTTGTCGCCACCGTGCACCGAAGGGATACGCGATGAGAGCCGCCCTCCTCTACTCGGCAGCGGGGTCCTTGCTGTTGAGCGCCCTGACCGCGGCCCCGGACGCCGAGGGCCGGTCCGCGGCGCCCGAGTCGTACGGCACCGCGGTGGCCGCCGCGCGCGCCAAGGCGGCCGGTGTCCGATTCGGCCCGTGCGCAGACGCGCAGGACCTGCCGGGCGGCATGCGGTGCGGCACCGTGACCGTCCCGCTGGACTACGCCCGGCCGAACGGCCGGCAGATCCGGCTCGCCGTCAGCCGGACCCGGGCCACGCGGAAGGACCCGAGCAACAGCAAGCGCGAGGTCCCCCGGCAAGGCGCCCTGGTCTACAACCCGGGCGGGCCCGGTGCCACCGGCCTGTACTTCCCGGTCGTCGGGCTGCTCCCCGAGTGGAAGCGGATCGCGGCCGCCTACGACCTCGTCGGCTACGCCCCGCGCGGCGTCGGCCCTTCCGCGCCGCTGTCCTGCCAGGACCCCGAGCGGTTCTTCAAGGCGCCCACCCAGGCGCAGACGTACCCCTCGGCGGCGTTCAAGAGGGAGCGTGTCGCGCAGGCGAAGGCGTACGCGCGCGGCTGCGCCGAGCGGGCCGGCAGCGCGCTGCGGCACTACCACTCGCTGAACAACGCCCGCGACCTGGACGTGCTGCGCGCCGCGCTCGGCGAGACGCGGCTGACCTTCCTGGGCTCGTCGTACGGCACCTACCTCGGGGCCGTGTACGCGACGCTGTTCCCCGCGCACGTACGGCGGATGGTGTTCGACTCGGTGGTCGATCCGGACCCGGCGGAGATCTGGTACCGCAACAACCTCGCCCAGTCGGCGGCGTTCGAGGGCCGCTGGCGGGACTTCCGGAGGTGGGTCGCCCGGCACGACGCCGTGTACGGGCTGGGCGGGACCGCGCGGGAGGTACAGCGCCGCTACGAGCGGGCGAACGCGCGGCTGGCCGCCGAGCCGGCCGGCGGGAAGGTGGGGCCGGGGCAGTTGCAGGAGGCGTTCCTGCAGGCCGGGTACTACGACGACCAGTGGCCGCTCCTCGCGCACGCGCTGTCGGCGTACCTCAAGGGCGATCCCAAGCCGCTGGTCGAGCAGGCGAGCCGGTATCCGGAGGCGGCCGTCGAGGCGGAGAACACCCGCGCGGTGTACCTGGCCGTCGAGTGCAACGACGCCCCCTGGCCGACGGACTGGCGGGTGTGGGACCGGGACAACACCCGGCTCGCGCGGACGGCGCCGTTCGAGACCTGGGACAACGTGTGGACGAACCTGCCGTGCGCTTACTGGCGGGGGCCGCGGCAGCGGCCGCTCGACGTCGGCACCGCGCCGGGCGGACTCCCGCCGACGCTGATCCTGGCCGCCGAGCGCGACGCGGCCACGCCGTACGACGGGGCCCTGGAACTCCGCCGCCGGCTCGCGGGCTCGGTCCTGGTGACGGAGCGGAACGCGGGCGCGCACGGCCTGGCGGGCGGTCCGAACGCCTGCGTCAACGGCCACCTGGAGGCGTATCTGCTGGAGGGGCGGCTGCCGGGGCGGAGCGCGCAGTGCGCACCGCACGCCGAGCCCGAGCCGCGGTCGACGGCCCCGGAGCAGCCCGGGGCCGAGCGACGGCTGCGCTGATCAGGCCAGACCGGCGACCAGTTCGGCGACGTCCTTGCGGCGGCCCGTGAAGAACGGGACCTCCTCGCGGACGTGCATACGGGCCTCGGAGGCGCGCAGGTGACGCATGAGGTCGACGATGCGGTACAGCTCGTCGGCCTCGAAGGCGAGGAGCCACTCGTAGTCGCCGAGCGAGAACGAGGCGACGGTGTTGGCGCGCACGTCCGGGTAGCCGCGGGCCATCTTGCCGTGGTCGGCGAGCATGCGGCGGCGGTCCTCGTCGGGCAGCAGGTACCAGTCGTAGGAGCGCACGAAGGGGTAGACGCTCACATAGTCGCGGGGCGTCTCGTCGGCGAGGAAAGCCGGGATGTGCGAGCGGTTGAACTCGGCGGGGCGGTGCAGCGCCATGTTCGACCACACCGGTGTGAGCGCCCGGCCCAGCTTCGTGCGGCGGAAGAGGTTGTACGCCTCCTGCAGCGCGTCGCTGGTCTCCGCGTGCCACCAGATCATGAGATCGGCGTCGGCGCGCAGGCCCGAGACGTCGTACGTGCCGCGGATCGTCACGTCCTTCGCGGCGAGCTGGTCGAACAGCTCCTGGACCTCGTCGGCGTACCCGGCGCGGTCCTCGGGGAGCACGTCCTTCAGCTTGAAGACCGACCAGAGCGTGTAGCGGATGACCTCGTTGAGGTCCTTGGCCAGCTTGCCCTTGTTCGGGATCCTGCCGGTCTCGGGGGTGGAGTCGTCGTTGCTCATGTCCTCATTCTCCTGCTCCGCCGTGCAGGCTCTGCACCGGGTGCGCGGTGAGCTCCTCCACACCCCGCAGGTCACCCTGGATCTGGTCGACGGCGGCATAGGCGCTCGCGATGCAGGCCGGGATGCCGACGCCGTCGTACGGGGCGCCGCAGACGGCGAGCCCGGGCAGTCGGGCGATGTGCTCGCGGACACGGGCCACGCGCGCGTGGTGGCCCACCGGGTACTGGGGCAGACCGTCGTCCCAGCGGGTGACACGGGTGGCGACGGGGGTGGCGTCCAGGCCGGTCGCCGCCTTCAGGTCGCGCCGGGAGACGTCCACGAGGTCGGTGTCGTCGCGCTGGAGGATCTCCGTCTCGCCGTACCTCCCGACGGAGGTGCGCAGGACGAGCAGGTCGGGGTTCTCGTCGGCGATCCAGCCCCACTTCCGCGAGGCGAAGGTGGAGGCCTTGATGGTGCGTCCGTCGACCGGCGGTACCAGGAAGCCGCTGCCGTCGGGCAGGTCCGCCTCTGAGCTGCGGTAGGCGAGGGTGATCAGGGCCATGGAGGCGTACTCGACGGCTCCGAGCTCGGCGGCGGCCCCGGGGCTGTCGGTGCCTACGAGGGCGGCGGCGGCCGGGGCGGGGACGGCGACGACCACCGCGTCCGCATGCCACACCCGCACACCGGAGACGACCCGCCATCCGCCGTCCACCGGGGTGCGGCGCAGCTCCGTCACCGGTGTCCCCGTCAGGATCTCGCCGCCGCGGGCCCGGACCGACTCCGCCACCGCGAGGGGCAGGGTGCCCACACCGCCCTGGAGGCCCATGAACACCGGGCCGGTCTGCTGGGCGGCGGCCGCCTTCGCCTGGATCTCGCGGACCCCCTCCGTCAGGGAGGTGTGGGCTTGGGCCGCCTGGAAGAGCTGGGGGACGGCCGAGCGCATCGAGATGCGGTAGGCGTCGCCCGCGTACACGCCTCCCAGCAGGGGTTCCACCAGGCGGTCGACGACCTCGCGGCCCAGGCGCTCCGCCACGTACTCCCCGACCGCCACGTCGTCCCCGACCTCGGTGCGGGGCAGCTCGGCGTCGAGCCCGATGCGGGCGAGGCCCTCGTCGGACAGCAGGCCGGACAGGGCCGCGGCGGTGCCGGGGACGCCCATCACATGCCCCTTGGGCATCGGGCGGAGCGCCCCCCGGGTCCAGATCGAGGCCGTGGAGGTGGCCGGGGGCTGGAGGCGGTCGGCGAGGCCCACCTCGCGCGCGAGCGCCACCGCCTCGGGGCGGCGGGCCAGCATCGACTCGGCGCCGAGGTCCACGGGCGCGCCCGCGATCTCGCCGGGCAGCAGCTTGCCGCCGACCCGGTCGGAGGCCTCCAGCACCGTCACCCGCGCCCCGCGCTCCAGCAGCCGGTGCGCGGCGGCCAGGCCCGCGATTCCCGCCCCGATGACGATGACCTGCCCCGTGCCCGCACGGGCTTGAACTTCGCGCATGCCTCCAGCCTCTCAGACCCCTCTGACAGCGCCGCCGGACCCCGGTGTCCCGTACGAGTCCCCACCGTGACCGCATCGGAACCGTCCCGGGTCAAACGTCCGGCGCCGTCCGGGCGTCGAAGAAGCGTCAGCGGAATCCAACCCCGGGGGAAGCCCACATGCGCACACGACGACCCGCCCGCCACCCCGCCCCGACTCTGGCCGCCGTCCTGCTGGCCGCGGCACTGGCACTCACCGGATGCAGCGGCGCGGGCGAGGACTCCGCCGGCAGCTCCGCCGACCGCGGGGGAATCGCCGCCCCGCAAGCGGACGACAAGGCGGGCGACACGTCCGGCGCGAAGGAGGCCGCGCCCGGCGCCGCCGGAAGCGGAGCCCGGGCGACCGCGCCGCCGAGGCTCACCGCGAGCCACATCATCCGCACCGCCTCCCTGAGCGTGCGGGTCAAGGACGTCCCCAAGGCCCTGGAGGAGGCCCGCACCGGCACCGAGAACGCGGGCGGCTACGTCGGCAACGAGACCACCACCCGGGACGGCGAGGGCCACGAGCGGACCAGGGTCGTGCTGCGCGTGCCCGTCGAGAAGTACGACCAGGTCCTCGCCGAGCTGGAGGGCGCCGGAAAGCTTCTCGACCGCAACGCCAAGGCCGAGGACGTCACCGACCAGGTCGTGGACGTGGAGAGCCGGATCAAGTCGCAGCGCGCGAGCGTGGCCCGGATCCGCGAGCTGATGGACCAGGCCACCAAGCTGAGCGACGTGGTGACCCTGGAGGGCGAGCTGAGCACACGCCAGGCCGACCTGGAGGCGCTGCTCGCCCGCCAGACGTCCCTGAAGGACCGCACGAGCCTGGCCACCATCACCCTCTCGCTGTCCGAGACCCCGGTGAAGAAGAAGGAGGCGAAGGACGAGGACCCGGGCTTCGTGGACGCGCTCGCGGGCGGCTGGAACGCGTTCGTGACGATGCTGCGCTGGCTCGCGGTGGCCCTCGGCGCGGTCCTGCCGTTCGCGGCGGTCGCGGCCCTGATCGCGCTGCTGTGGCTGCGCGTCGTACACCCGCGCCTGCCGCGCCGCCCGCGGCCCACGCCCGCCATGAGCGCGCTGGGCCCGCTGCCGACGGCCCGCCCCGCACCTGAAGCACCCTCACGCGAGCCCGGCGAGCAGGGCTGAAATGCCCTGCTCCCGTAGCGTGTTCGCATGAGCATGAACCGTACGCGGGGTACACGGGAGCGCCTGGTCGTGATCGGCGGCGACGCCGCGGGGATGTCCGCGGCGTCGCAGGCACGCCGTCTGAACAAGCCCGACGAGCTGGAGATCGTGGCGTTCGAGCGCGGCAACTTCACGTCGTACTCGGCGTGCGGCATCCCCTACTGGGTGGGCGGCGACGTCCCGGACCGGGACCGGCTCATCGCCCGCACCCCCGAGGAACACCGCGCGCGGGACATCGATCTGCGGCTGCGCACCGAGGTCACCGAGCTCGACCCCGACGGACAGCGGGTACGCGCGCGTGACGTCGACTCCGGCGCCGAGTCATGGACGTCGTACGACAAGCTCGTGATCGCGACCGGCGCCCGGCCGATCCGGCCCGATCTGCCCGGGGTCGACGCGCCCGGGGTGCACGGGGTGCAGACGCTCGACGACGGCCAGGCGCTGCTCGACACGCTGGCACGCACGCGTGGCCGTCGGGCGGTGGTCGTGGGGGCCGGCTACATCGGCGTGGAGATGGCCGAGGCGCTCATCAACCGCGGCTACGAGGTGACGGTCGTCAACCGCGGCAGCGAGCCCATGTCGACCCTCGACCCCGACATGGGCCGGCTGGTGCACCAGGCCATGGAGGGCCTGGGCATCACGATGGTGAACGACACCGAGGTCACCGAGGTCCTGACGGGTGACGACGGCCGGGTACGCGCGGTGGCCACGAAGGACCGCGAGTTCCCGGCGGACGTCGTCGTGCTCGGCATCGGCGTACGCCCCGAGACGACCCTCGCCCGGGCCGCCGGCCTCCCGCTCGGCACGCACCACGGTCTGCTCACCGACCGCTCGATGCGGGTGCGCGGACACGAGAACATCTGGGCCGGCGGCGACTGCGTCGAGGTCCTCGACCTGGTCTCCGGCCAACTACGGCACATCCCGCTCGGCACCCACGCCAACAAGCACGGCCAGGTCATCGGCACCAACGCGGGCGGCGGCTACGCCACCTTCCCGGGCGTGGTCGGTACGGCGGTCAGCAAGGTCTGCGACCTGGAGATCGCGCGCACGGGACTGCGCGAGAAGGACGCCCACCGCGTGGGCCTGCGCTTCGAGACGGTCACCATCGAGTCGACCAGCCGCGCCGGCTACTACCCGAACTCCTCCCCCATGACGGTCAAGATGCTCGCCGAACACCGCACGGGCCGCCTCCTCGGCGTCCAGATCGTGGGCAGGGAGGGCGCGGGCAAGCGCGTCGACATCGCGGCGGTCGCCCTCACCGCGGGCATGACGGCGGAACAGATGACCACCCTGGACCTCGGCTACGCCCCACCCTTCTCCCCGGTCTGGGACCCGGTCCTGGTAGCGGCCCGCAAGGCGGCGGCGAAGACGCGCGGTTCCTTGTAAGGGGCCTTCAGGGGCGCGGGGAACTGCGCGAACGGCCACAACGGGCCCGCACCCGACAGCGAACCCGCCCCCTACGGCGAGACCCTACGCAGTCCCGGCAGTCCCGTTGATCCGATCGATCGCCTGCCGCGCCTGCTCCGCCGGCGGCCGCGACGGCAACGAGGACACCGACGCCGGAGCAGCCGTCACCGCCGGCGGCTGCTCCCCCGCCGGCTTGGCGTGCGAGGCCACGCGGGTCGACCGCAGCCGATGACTCACCGCCTCCTCCAGCGTCACCGGCCGCCGCATCTGGGACGCCAGCCGCCCGGCCTCCTGGCCGAGGCGGGCCACGTCCTCCCAGGGCAGCCGCACCACCAGCGTGAGCTCCGCCTCGCCGTCGGGCAGTGCGTGCATCGCGGGAGTCGCTCGGTCGTTCATCGCCTGTTCCTCACGTCGGCCCCGCGACCCGCCTTCCCCGCGCCGCGGGCGGTTGCCGACACATACGCACGCCCCGACGACAGCGTTCACCCGCCTCGGCGATTGCCGGGCCGTGCCGGTAGGCGAGAACCTTGGGGCTCTGGTCCCAGAGGTCGCGGTCTGCCCATGTGATCGCCGCCTCGATGATCGGCGGGGTCGCGGCCGGGCCGGTGCTGCCGGCCCTGCCCGCCGCGGGCCACCTGGTGGCTGACCCGGGCGACCCGCGCGGGTACCTGAGGTCCGGGTCGGGTCAGCGCCCGGTGTGCGTGTGGACGTACTCCACGAGCCGCGTCAGCGCGTCCGGGTCGGTGGACGGCATGACGCCGTGGCCGAGGTTGAAGACATGGCCCTCCAGGCCCGCCGCCGCGTCCAGGACCTCCCGGGTCTTCGCCTCGACGGCCTCCGTCGTGGCGAAGAGCACGGTGGGGTCGAGGTTGCCCTGGAGCGCCTTGCCGGGGCCCACGCGGCGGACGGCCTCGTCGAGCGGGACGCGCCAGTCGACGCCGACGACATCCGCGCCGGCCTCGCCCATGAGGCCCAGCAGTTCGCCGGTGCCGACGCCGAAGTGGATGCGCGGGACGCCGTAGCCGGCCACGGCGTCGAAGACCTTCGCCGAGGCGGGCAGCACCGAACGCCGGTAGTCGACGGGGGCCAGGGCGCCGGCCCAGGAGTCGAACAGCTGGACCGCGGAGGCGCCCGCCTCGATCTGCACCTTCAGGAAGGCGGTCGTGATGTCCGCGAGGCGGTCGAGCAGGTCGGCCCAGAGCTCGGGGTCGCCGTACATCATCGCCTTGGCGTTCTCGTACGTGCGGGACGGGCCGCCCTCGACGAGGTAGCTGGCGAGGGTGAACGGGGCGCCGGCGAAGCCGATGAGGGGCGTGGCGCCGAGTTCGCGCGTCAGCAGGCCGATGGCCTCGGTGACGTAGGAGACGTCCTCGGGGGTCAGGTCACGCAGCTGCGCGAGGTCCGCCCGGGTGCGGATCGGGCGCTCGACGACCGGGCCGACGCCGGGCTTGATGTCGAGGTCGACGCCGATGGCCTTGAGGGGGACGACGATGTCGCTGAAGTAGATCGCCGCGTCCACGTCGTGCCGGCGCACCGGCTGGAGCGTGATCTCGGCGACCAGTTCCGGCCGCATGCAGGACTCGAGCATCGGAACGCCCTCGCGGACCTTGCGGTACTCCGGCAGTGAGCGCCCGGCCTGCCGCATGAACCACACCGGCGTGTGCGGAACGGGCTCGCGCCGGCAGGCCTTGAGGAAGGCTGAGTCGTATGTGGCGGACGGCTGCTGGGCCCGGGGGGCGTCGTTGGCACTCACGGGGCCAAGTTTCGCACGCCGTCAAGGAGCGCGATTCAGCCCCTGGAGCGGCGCGGGGTGTCTAGCCCGGCACCCGGGGCCAGGTCCCCGTAACCTTCCCGCATGGCTGCGGCTCAGGGACGACTGTCGGACGGCGCTGGCGGAATGGACGAAGCGAAGGACACCGAGAACGACCGGAGGGAGGCGGACACCGCCCCGCTGCCCTTCCGGTCCGCCGTCGACGCGCTCAGGACGGCGCGGCTGCGGCCCCAGATCGAGATCGAGCCGACGCGCCCGCCGCAGCGGCTCGCCCCCTACACCTACGCGCTGGAGGCGGCGGTCGTCGACGGCGACCAGGACCTGGCCGACGGCCGGCTGGTGCTGCTGCACGATCCGGCGGGGCACGAGGCCTGGCAGGGCACGTTCCGGCTGGTGACGCTGGTGCGCGCGGAGCTGGAGCCGGAGATGGCGGCGGACCCGCTGCTGCCGGAGGTGTGCTGGTCCTGGCTGACCGGCGCGCTCCAGGCGCGCGGGCTGGCGTGCGGGGAACCGAGCGGCACCGTCACACGCGCGAGCTCGCACTACTTCGGCGGCATGTCCGCGCGCCCGGCGGCCTCACAGATCGAGATCCGCGCGTCGTGGACGCCGCGCGAGGGCAGGGGCGGGGTTCCGGACACGGCCGGGCACCTGGCGGCCTGGTGCGATCTGCTCGCCCAGGTCGCGGGACTGCCGCCGGCCGGGCCGGGCGACGCGTCCGTGGTGACCCTGCCACAGCGGCGGGGGCCCCAGTCCCGCTGACGCAGGCCAGCCGACCCCAGACCCGCCGACCCCAGACCCGCCGGCCTCCGGCCCGCTGAACGACCCCTGACCGCCCCGCACTGATCGACCTTGTGCGGGGCGGTCAACCATGTCCGGCCGACGATCACACCCACGTCCCCCTCTTGGCCGAATCACTTTGTCGATACGGCCACTTTCGACCGCGTAGCGACGCAGAGCGAAACCGTTCGACCTTCGAATGATCGACCGCGTGTCCGAATTGCACGGATTGTTATCACCGAATCGTGATCATTCTCTAAAGGCGGACGGGTTCGGTGCCGAAGACGACTGTGACCTTGAAAGCACGGTTCGTCCCGGCTTCATCCCCACGAGCCGGCCCCGTCCCGCACCCCAGGAGGCCTGGTGTCCGTTCTCCTCGAGCAGCCCGCAAGCCTGGTCGCCTACCGCCCGAACAAGCCGACCGCCATGGTGGTCGTGGCCGACCCGCGCGTCCGCTCCACCGTCACCCGCCACCTGTGGGCGCTCGGTGTGCGCGACGTCATCGAGGCCTCGTCCATCGCGGAGGCTCGTCCCCGCATCGGCAACCCCCGCGACATCTGCGTCGCCGACGTCCACCTGCCGGACGGCTCCGGCCTCACCCTGCTGTCGGAGACCCGCGCGGCGGGCTGGCCCAACGGCCTCGCCCTCTCCGCCGCCGACGACATCGCCGCCGTGCGCAACGCGCTCGCCGGCGGGGTGAAGGGCTACGTCGTCACCGGCACCCGTACCAACATCGGGCTCCCCACCCGGCCGGGCGCCGCTCCCATCGGCGCCGCCGCCGCGCGTCTGCACCGCCGCCCCCCGGGTGCCCCGAGTCACCCGGGCGGCTACCGCGAACTGTCCGGCCGTGAGGTCGAGGTGCTGCGCCTGGTCGCGGAGGGCCAGTCGAACAAGGCGATCGGCGTCTCGATGGGCCTGTCCGCCCTGACCGTCAAGAGCCACCTCGCCCGCATCGCCCGCAAGCTCGGCACGGGCGACCGCGCCGGCATGGTGGCGGTGGCACTGCGGACCGGGATCATCCACTGATCCGCTCCGCCATGACCCTTGGTGATCATTCACTCACCTGAACGGGATCGGCCGCCGGTCCCCTTCACCCCACGCGCGGCTCGCGAACCCCGTACTTCCCCGACGTGACTGGTTTGCGACCCTCGAGCGCCCGTCGACGGAACGTTCCGTCGGCGGGCGCTGTCCATACATGGATACCCTTGACATGTGACCGACGCCCACGACACCGCAGCAGACAGCTCACTGCGAACCACCGGAGGCGCCCCTCCGGACGACGGCGGATCTTCTGCTACGGAGGCGCCGACCCCCTTGTTGGAGCCGCGCGAGGGCATTCCGCCCGTGATCGCGGACGAGACCGCCCTGGCCAGGGTGATCGCCGCCTTCGCGGCGGGCACCGGCCCCGTCGCCGTCGACGCCGAACGGGCGTCCGGCTACCGCTACGGCCAGCGCGCCTATCTGGTGCAGCTGCGCCGCGAGGGCGCCGGCTCGGCTCTGATCGACCCCGTGGCCTGCCCCGACCTGTCCGCCCTGGGCGACGCCCTCTCCGGCGTCGAGTGGGTGCTGCACGCCGCCACCCAGGACCTGCCCTGTCTGCGCGAGATAGGCATGGTGCCGACGCGGCTGTTCGACACCGAGCTGGCCGGACGGCTCGCCGGGTTCCCCCGGGTCGGCCTCGGCGCGATGGTCGAGGGCGTGCTCGGTTTCGTCCTGGAGAAGGGACATTCCGCGGTCGACTGGTCCACCCGGCCGCTGCCCGAGCCCTGGCTGCGGTACGCGGCGCTGGACGTCGAGCTGCTCGTCGACCTGCGTGACGCGCTGGAGAAGGAGCTGGACCGGCAGGGCAAGCTGGAGTGGGCCCGCCAGGAGTTCGACGCGATCGCCTCGGCCCCGCCGCCGGAGCCGCGCAAGGACCCGTGGCGCCGTACGTCTGGCATGCACAAGGTGCGCCGGCGGCGGCAGCTGGCCGTCGTACGGGAGCTGTGGCAGACCCGGGACCGGATCGCGCAGCGGCGGGACGTCTCGCCCGGCAAGGTGCTCGGGGACGCGGCCATCGTGGAGGCCGCGCTGGCTCTTCCGGCCAACGTGCAGGCGCTCGCCGCGCTGAACGGTTTCGGACACCGGACGGGCAAGCGGCAGCTGGAGCAGTGGCAGGCGGCCGTGGACCGGGCGAAGGCGCTGACCGAGGCGCAGTTGCCGCAGCCGGGGCAGCCGGTCGCGGGGCCGCCGCCGCCGCGGGCCTGGGCCGACAAGGATCCTGTCGCCGCGGCGCGGTTGTCGGCGGCGAGGGCCAAGATCTCGGCCCTCGCCGAGCAGGTCAACATGCCGCAGGAGAATCTGATCACGCCGGATACGGTGCGGCGGGTTTGCTGGGAGCCGCCGGGTGTTGTGGACGCCGAGTCCGTGGCGGCCGCGCTGGCAGGGCACGGCGCACGGCGGTGGCAGGTCGAGCAGGTGACTCCCGTGCTGGTGGAGGCGCTGGCCGTCAAGGAGGCCTAGCCGCCGTAGCGGTCCTCGGCGTACGGCGGCCGCGGGTGGTCTTCGGCCTGTCGCGCAGTTCCCCGCGCCCCTAGGTCACTTGGTCGCTCCCCTGGTGAAGCCGTTGTAGATGAACCGCTGCAGGAACAGGAAGACGATCAGAGTCGGGGCGATGACCAGGATCGCGCCTGCCGAGATGGTCTCCCAGTGGGCGCCGAAGGGGCCCTTGAAGCGGAACAGGGACGTCGAGATCACGCCAAGATCTTCGGAGGGCATGTAGAGGAAGGGGATGTAGAAGTCGTTGTAGACGTTGATCCCCTTCACGATCACGACCGTCGCGATCGCCGGTTTCAGCAGCGGGAAGATGATCTTCCGGTAGACCGTGAAGGCGTTGGCCCCGTCGAGGCGGGCCGACTCGTCGAGCGAGACCGGGATCGATCGTACGAACTGCAGGAAGATGTAGATCGAGACGATGTCCGTGCCCATGTAGAGCGCGATCGGCGCCCAGAGGCTGTCGAACATGCCGACGCTGTTGACGATCTGGAAGGTGGCCACCTGGGTGGTCACCCCGGGGACCAGGGCGGCGACCAGGAACAGGGCCAGGACCAGCTTGCGGAAGCGGAACCGGAAGCGGTCGATGGCGTAGGCCGTCATCGAGCCGATCAGGATCGTGCCCCCGACGGCGACGACCAGGATGACCGCCGTGTTGGCGAACGCCGAGAGCATCCGGCCGTCCTGGAACGCCGTCACGTAGTTGGAGAAGTTGAGCGGGTCGTCGGGCAGCGTGAGGGCGCCGCTGTCGTCCGCCATCTCCCCGGAGGTCTTCAGCGAGGTCAGGAAGACCACGGCCAGCGGCAGGAACACGACCAGTGTCGCGAGGACCAGGGACAGATACACGAGGGCCCGGGCCACCGTACGGCGCGTCATACGAGGTCCACCTTGTCGTCCGGGACGAGGCGCCGCTGCACCCAGGTCACCGCCAGGATGATCAGCAGCAGTACGACGGCCGCCGCCGAGGCGAGGCCCGTCTTGTTGAACTGGAAGGCCAGCTTCACGGTCTGGATCACGAAGGTCTCGGTGCCGGTCGCGCCGCCGGTCATGATGTACGGAATCTCGAAGACGGACAGCGACCCGGAGACGGAAAGGATCACCGAGAGGCTCAGCACGGGCCGGATGCCGGGCGCGATGATGTGGCGGAACTGCTGCCAGCGGTTCGCCCCGTCGATCTCGGCCGCCTCGTACAACTCCCCCGGGATGGACTGGATCGCCCCGAGGAACAGGACGAAGTTCAGGCCCATGTAGCGCCATACCGAGACGCCGGCGAGCGAGACGTTGGCCGAGGCGGGGGTACCGAGCCAGGCCCGGTCGCCGTCGTAGCCGACGAGGCCCAGGATCGCGTCCAGGGTGCCGCCGTCCTGGAAGAAGTACAGGAAGACGAAGCCGATCGCGACGCCGTTGATCAGGTACGGGAAGAAGAGCACGCCCTTGAAGAAGTTGCGGAAGCGGACGTTGCAGCTCAGGACGGTCGCGAACCAGAGGGCGGCGGCGATCTGGACCACCGACGCGGCGAGGTAGTACCCGCTGACGAAGAACACCTCGAACAGCTCGGAACGGGTGAAGAGTTCGGCGTAGTTCTCGGCACCCGTGTAGTGCAGCTCGGGACTGACGCCGTCCCAGTCCGTGAAGCTGTACGCGACCATGTTGACGATCGGCGCGTAGGTGAACGTGATGAGCAGGGCGAGCGGGGCGAGGAGGAACAGCCAGGGGGTCACACCTCGCCACCGCCGGGTGGACCGGGCCATCAGGACCCCAGGTTCCGCTGCGCCTCGGTCCACTTGTCGCCGAGTCCGGCCAGGAAGTCGTCCAGGCCGCCCTTGCGCGCACCGCGGGCGAGATCGACCAGGTCCTGGCGGTAGTCGGGCTTGTAGATGCCCACCTCGGACTGGTTGTCGATGGACTTGACCTCGGCGCCCTTGGTGTCGTCGATGTCGAGGAGCTTCACGCCCGCCTCCTCGTAGGGCTTCAGGACGTCGGGCAGCGGGGCGTCCTTGAGAGGCGAGAGGGCGAGGTTGGCGTCCGCGTAGCCGGACTTGTCGGTGAACCAGTCGATCCAGGCGCGGGCGGCGGCCTTGTGGTCGGAGTTGACGTTGACGGCCTGCTGGTAGTCGGGGGACGTCACCGCGCAGAAGGTGCCGTCTTTCTGGGCGGGGAAGGGCATGAAGCCTATGTCGGCGGGGTCGGTGCCGGCCTGCTTCGCCGCGTCCCGCATCTGCACGACCGCCCAGGAGCCGAGCCACATGGTGGCGATCTCGCCCTTGGCCAGCTTGGGCTTGGACGCCTCCCAGTTGGTGGTCGTCGGGTCCTTCTCGATCAGGTCCGACTTCACGATGTCGTGGAGCAGCGTGTCGCCTACGCGCAGGTCGGCGCCGTCGGCCCACGGGTCGCCCTCGGCGAGACGTGTGGTGGCCCCGGTGTCGCAGCCGACCGAGCCGTTGACGTTCGTCCACTGGGTCAGCGGCCACATGTCCTTGAAGTTGGTGTAGTACGGGACCGCCTCGGACTTGGCCTTGATCGCCTTGAGGCCGTCGAGGAACTCGGCCGGTGTCGTGGGCCAGTCGGTGACGCCGGCCGCGCTCCACACCTTCTTGTTGTAGATGAAGCCGGGGACGACGCCGATCGGGCTCTGCCCGTAGACCTTGCCCTGGACGGTGGAGTAGTCGGTGAAGCGGTACTTCTGGCTCCGCTCGGCCCGGGTGCCCAGCGAGGCGAAGAACTTCGGGTAGTCCTTCTTCTCGATCACGGCCGGGATCATCAGGACGTCGCCGTAGTTCTCCGTGTTCATCCGGATCTTGACCTCGCCCTCGTAGTCGGTGAGGCCCTCGAACTCCACCTTCACCTTGGGATAGGTCTTGTTGAACGCGGCGGCGTACTTCTTCATCGTGCCGTCCTGCACGAGGTCGGTCCGGTGGGTGAGGACGGTGATGGTCCCGGTCACCTTGGCGGGATCGTCGGGCGCCTCGGCGTCCGCGCCCTTGGAGGTGCCTCCGGTACCGGTGCAGCCCGAGGCGAGCAGGGCGGCGCCCACGGCGAGGGCGAGGACGGTACGGCGGTTCATGTGCATCAGCTCCGTTCGCGGAGAGGAACTCGGGACGGAAGAGCACGTGCGGTATGGCTGGTTCGGCACTCTGACAGCGCTTTCCTCAACCGGTAAAGTCCCATTCCCGCCAACGCCGCTAAGCCTGAACACGACTCCTCACTGGACCGGTCAAGGGAGTGCGCATGCTGGAGGCCACACCGCTCGGCGACGGATGGATCCTGCGGCACGGGTCGGAGTCACTGCCGGCCTCCGTGCCTGGCTGTGTGCACACCGACCTGATGGCGGCCGGGGTGATCCCGGATCCCTTCCTGGGCCGGGCCGAGTCCGAGGTGGCGTGGGTGGGGCGCCGGGACTGGACGTACGAGCGGGAGCTCACGGGCCCGTCCGTCTCGTCCGCGCGGGAGCAGACCGACCTGGTCTTCGACGGGCTCGACACCGTCGCAGAGATCTCCCTGGACGGGCGGCCGCTGGGCACCGTGCGGAACATGCACCGCTCGTACCGCTTCGATGTGACGGGGCTGTCCGGGCTGCTGTCCGTGCGGTTCGTCTCCGCCTACGCCGAGGCCGAGGCCGTGCGCGGACGAGTGGGCGAGCGGCCCGCCGCCTACGCCGAGCCCTACCAGTACGTCCGCAAGATGGCCTGCTCCTTCGGCTGGGACTGGGGGCCGACCCTGGTCACGGCCGGGATCTGGCGGCCGGTGCGCCTGGAGCACTGGTCGACGGCCCGGATCGCCCGGGTGCGTCCGCTGGTCACCGTCGAGGAGGGCGTGGGGGTCGTCGAACTGGCCGTCGACGTCGAGCGGACCCGGGTGGAGGTGCCGCTCGCCGTGGAGGCGACTGTGGGCGGGGTGCGGGCGCGCGCGGAGCTGGACGGGGCACACGGTGTGGTCCGGCTGCGGGTGCCCGACGCGGAGCTGTGGTGGCCGCGCGGCTACGGCGAACAGCCGCTGCACGAAGTCGAGTTGCTGCTGCTGGGTGAGGGCGGCGCCCTGGACGTGTGGCGGCGGCGGATCGGCTTCCGGACCGTCGAACTCGATCGGCGGCCCGACGCGCACGGCACCGGGTTCACCCTCGTCGTCAACGGCGAGCGGCTCTTCGCACGCGGCGTCAACTGGATCCCCGACGACGTCTTCCCCTCCCGCGTCACCCGCGCCCGCTACCGGCAGCGGCTGGAGCAGGCCGCCGGGGCGGGCGTGGACCTCGTACGGATCTGGGGCGGCGGGCTCTACGAGAGCGAGGACTTCTACGACGCCTGCGACGAACTCGGGCTGCTGGTCTGGCAGGACTTCCCGTTCGCGTGCGCGGCCTACCCGGAGGAGCAGCCGCTGCGCGGCGAGGTGGAGGCCGAGGCGCGGGAGAACGTCGTACGGCTGATGCCGCATCCGTCGCTGGTGCTGTGGAACGGCAACAACGAGAACCTGTGGGGCTTCCGGGACTGGGCGTGGGAGCCGAGGCTGGCCGGGGACTCCTGGGGCGAGGGCTACTACCTGGGCGTACTGCCGCGTGTGGTGGCCGAGCTGGATCCGACCCGGCCGTACACGGCGGGCAGTCCTTGGTCCGGGTCCTGGCGGCATCACCCCAACGACCCGGCGCACGGCACGCACCACTCGTGGGAGGTGTGGAACCGGGAGGACTACGCCGACTACCGGCTGAGCGTGCCGCGGTTCGTCGCCGAGTTCGGCTGGCAGGCGCCGCCCGCGTACGCCACCCTGCGCCGGGCGCTGCCCGGGGAAGCTCTCGCGCCGGACTCCCCCGGCATGCTGCAGCACCAGAAGGCCGACGACGGCAACGGCAAGCTGGAACGGGGGCTGGCCCGGCATTTCGCCGTGCCGGACGGGGACTTCGACCGCTGGCACTATCTGACGCAGGTCAACCAGGCGCGTGCCGTCGCCGCCGGGATCGAGCACTGGCGCTCGCACTGGCCGGTGTGCGCGGGCACGGTCGTCTGGCAGCTCAACGACTGCTGGCCGGTGACGTCGTGGTCGGCGGTGGACGGGGACGGGCGCGAGAAGCCGCTGTACCACGAGCTGAGGCGGCTGTACGCGGACCGGTTGCTGACGCTCCAGGAGGGGGACGGCGGGCTGGTGCTGGCGGCCGTGAACCAGGGCGCGCGGGACTGGACCGGGACCCTGACCCTGCGCCGGATGTCCGTCGAGGGCGAGGTGCTGGGGCGGGCGGATGCGGAACTGGCGGCCGGGAGGCGGGCCGTGACCCGGGTCGGTGTCCCGCCCGAGCTGACGCCCGACGGGCCGAAGGAGTTCCTGGTCGCGGACGCGGACGGCCTGCGGGCACTCCACTTCCCGGTACCGGACCGCGAAGTCCCCTACCCCGTACCGCAGTTCGAGGTCATGCTCGCACCCGGCGGCATCACGGTGACCGCCCGCACCCTGGTCCGGGACCTGCTGCTCCAGGCCGACCGGCTGGACCCGGAGGCCCGTGCCGACCGGGGGCTGGTCACGCTGCTGCCGGGCGAAGCGGTGACCATCGGGGTGCGTGGCTGGAAGACTCCGGACGCCCGGAGTGCTCGTTCGGCCCTGTACTGCGTGGAGCCCACCCGATGACGGCGACGCCCGCCCCCCGCGTCACCATCAAGGACGTCGCCGCGCGCGCCGGCGTGTCCAAGGGTGCCGTGTCGCTCGCCTTCAACCACAAGCCGGGCCTGTCGGAGGCGACCCGGGACCGGATCTTCCGGGCGGCGCGGGAGCTGGGCTGGGCACCGAACCTCACGGCACGGACGCTGGCCGGTTCACGCGTGGACGTGGTGGGGCTGGCGGTCTGCAGGCCGGCTCGGATGCTGGGCCTGGAGCCCTGGTACATGGACTTCGTCTCGGGTGTCGAGAGCGTGCTGGCCGAGCACTCCTGCTCGCTGCTGCTGAGGCTCGTGAAGAATCTGGACGAGGAGCGCGGAGTCCAGGAGGCGTGGTGGCGTGGGCGGCAGATCGGCGGGTCGATCCTCGTCGACTTCCGCGCCGACGATCCCCGGGTGGGCCTGGTGGAGCGGCTCGGGCTGCCGGTGGTCGCGGTCGGGCATCCCTCGCTGACCGGGGGCCTCACCTCGGTGTGGACGGACGACGCCACGGCCGTGACGGAGGCGGTGCGCTATCTGGCGGCGCTCGGGCACCGGCGGATCGCCCGGGTCGGCGGTGCGGCGGCCCTCGGGCACACGGCCATCCGGACGGCGGCGTTCGACGAGGCGGCGGGGGCGCTGGCCCTGGCCGGGGCGTGGCAGGTCGCGACGGACTTCTCGGGGGACGCGGGGGCGCGGGCGACGCGGTCCCTGCTGACGGCCGCGCCCCCGGACCGGCCGACGGCGATCGTGTACGACAACGACATCATGGCGGTGGCGGGGCTGTCGGTGGCGGCGGAGATGGGGCTGCGGGTGCCGGACGACGTCTCGCTGCTGGCGTGGGACGACTCGCAGCTGTGCCGGCTGACGCATCCGACGCTTTCGGCCATGAGCCATGACGTGCACGGTTTTGGAGCGGACGTGGCGAGGACACTGTTCTCGGTGATCACCGGGGGTGAGGGTGGGTCCCATCCTGTGCCGACACCGGTGCTGACGCCTCGGGGATCCACAGCGCCGCCTCGGTGAGCGCCGTACGGGGGTGCAGGCCGTGTCGGGTTGCTCGCGCAGTTCCCCGCGCCCCTGAAAAGCAGGGCGCTGCCCTCATGGGGTGTGACCTTCACCGCTCCGCCTGTCAGGACTGTGCAGGTACGTTACCCGTAAGTAGCATGGACCTGAGCGCGCGCTCAGCGCAGCTCGCAGCAGCAAGGCAGTTCCGGACCCTGGAGGAGAGCCATCGTGCCTCGTACCGTCAGGGACGTCGTCTTCGTCGACGGCGTCCGCACCCCGTTCGGCAAGGCGGGACCGAAGGGCATCTACCACGAGACCCGTGCCGACGACCTCGTCGTGAAGGCGATCCGGGAGCTGCTGCGCCGCAACCCCGGTCTCGACCCGAAGAAGATCGACGAGGTCGCCATCGCCGCGACCACGCAGATCGGTGACCAGGGCCTGACCATCGGCCGCACGGCCGGAATCCTGGCCGGTCTCCCGCAGTCCGTCCCGGGCTACTCCATCGACCGCATGTGCGCGGGCGCCCTGACCGCCGTCACCGCGGTGGCCGGTTCGGTGGCCTTCGGTGCGTACGACGTCGCCATCGCCGGCGGTGTCGAGCACATGGGCCGCCACCCCATGGGCGAGGGCGTCGACCCGAACCCGCGATTCGTGAGCGAGAAGCTGGTCGACGAGTCGGCCCTGTTCATGGGCATGACCGCGGAGAACCTGCACGACCGCTACCCGCAGATCACCAAGCAGCGCGCCGACGAGTACGCCGTGCGCTCCCAGGAGAAGGCCGCCAAGGCGTACGCCGACGGCAAGATCCAGGCCGACCTGGTGCCGATCTCGGTCCGCCGGACGAACGCCGAGGCCGGTGAGACGGGCTGGGGCCTGGTCACCGCCGACGAGCCGATGCGCCCGGGCACGACCCTGGAGAACCTCTCCGGCCTCAAGACCCCGTTCCGAGTGCACGGCCGGGTCACCGCCGGTAACGCGGCCGGTCTGAACGACGGCGCCACCGCCTCGGTCATCGCCTCCGAGGAGTTCGCGCGGGAGAACGACCTTCCCGTCAAGATGCGTCTGGTCTCTTACTCCTTCGTGGGCGTCGAGCCGGAGGTCATGGGCTACGGCCCGATCCCGGCCACGGAGAAGGCGCTGGCCCAGGCGGGTCTGTCGATCTCCGACATCGGCCTGTTCGAGATCAACGAGGCCTTCGCCGTCCAGGTCCTGGCCTTCCTGGACCACTACGGCATCGCCGACGACGACGCGCGCGTCAACCAGTACGGCGGCGCCATCGCCTTCGGCCACCCGCTGGCCTCCTCCGGCGTCCGTCTGATGACGCAGCTGGCCCGCCAGTTCGAGGAGCAGCCGCACGTCCGCTACGGCCTGACCACCATGTGCGTCGGCTTCGGCATGGGCGCGACGGTCATCTGGGAGAACCCGCACTTCGAGGGGGACAAGTGAGCACCACCGCCGAGCTTCTCAAGCAGGCTTCCGAGCTGTTCCCGGACGAGGTCGTCACGAGTGCGCACGTACGCCACTTCGACCTCCCCCTCGGTGCCGGGCGCTTCGCCCTGATCACCCTGGACAACGGCCACGATCACACCAAGCCGACCACCTTCGGCCCGGCCTCGCTGGCGAACCTGAACGCCGCGATCGACCAGGTCGAGAAGGAGGCGGCGGACGGCGAGATCGTCGGCGTCGGCCTCACCGGCAAGCCGTTCATCTTCGCGGTCGGCGCCGACCTCAAGGGCGTGGAGATCCTCAAGGAGTACGAGCACGCCCTCGCCATCGGCAAGGGCGGCCACGAGGTCTTCAAGCGGCTGTCCAAGCTGGCCGTGCCGACCTTCGCGTACTACAACGGCGCCGCGATGGGCGGCGGTGTCGAGGTCGGTCTGCACTGCACCTACCGCACCGTCTCCGCGGCCCTGCCGGCGTTCTCGCTGCCCGAGGTCTTCCTCGGTCTGGTCCCGGGCTGGGGCGGCTGCGCCCTGCTGCCGAACCTGATCGGCCCGGAGAAGGCCGTCTCGGTGATCATCGAGAACAGCCTCAACCAGAACAAGCAGCTCAAGGGCAAGCAGGTCTACGAGCTCGGGATCGCCGACGCGATCTTCGAGGGCGCGGACTTCCTGGAGCAGTCGCTGATCTGGACCGCGACGGTCCTCAAGGGCGAGATCCAGATCGAGCGCCCGGCGATCGACCGCGGCGAGGCCTGGGACCAGGCCGTCGCCAAGGGCCGTTTCATCGCGGACTCCAAGGTGCACGGCGCCGCCCCGGCCGCCTACCGCGCCCTGGACATCATCGCCGCCGCCAAGAACGGCGACCTCCAGCAGGGCTACGACGCCGAGGACAAGGCGCTCGCCGACCTGATCATGGGCGGTGAACTGCGCTCCGGCATCTACGCCTTCAACCTGGTGCAGAAGCGCGGCAAGCGCCCGGCCGGCGCCCCGGACAAGAACCTGGCCCGCCCGGTCACCAAGGTCGGCGTGGTCGGCGCGGGCCTGATGGCCAGCCAGCTCGCCCTCCTCTTCCTGCGCCGCCTGGAGGTGCCGGTCGTCCTGACCGACATCGACCAGGAGCGCGTCGACAAGGGTGTGGGCTACGTCCACGCCGAGATCGACAAGCTGCTCGGCAAGGGCCGTATCAACCAGGACAAGGCCAACCGTCTCAAGGCGCTGGTGTCCGGTGTGCTGGACAAGGCCGAGGGCTTCGCGGACGCGGACTTCATCATCGAAGCGGTCTTCGAGGAGATCGGCGTCAAGCAGCAGGTGTTCGCGGAGGTCGAGGCGGTCGCCCCGGCGCACGCCATCTTCGCGACGAACACCTCCTCCCTCTCCGTCTCGGAGATGGCGTCGAAGCTCAAGAACCCCGAGCGGGTCGTGGGCTTCCACTTCTTCAACCCGGTAGCGGTCCTCCCGCTCCTGGAGATCGTGCGCGGCGAGAAGACCGACGACGCCTCCCTGGCCACGGCGTTCGCCGTCGCCAAGAAGCTGAAGAAGACCGCGGTCCTCACCAAGGACGCCCCGGCGTTCGTCGTGAACCGCATCCTGACGCGCTTCATGGGCGAGATCCAGAACGTCATCGACGAGGGCACGCCGGTCGAGGTCGCGGAGAAGGCGGTGGAGCCTCTCGGCCTGCCGATGTCTCCTCTCGTCCTCCTGGAGCTGGTCGGTCCCGCGATCGGTCTGCACGTCTCGGAGACCCTCAACCGGGCCTTCCCGGACCGCTTCACGGTCTCCCCGAACCTCGCGGCCGTCGTCAAGGCGGGCAAGCGCGGCTTCTACGTCTACGACTCCGGTAAGCCGGAGCTGGACCCCGAGGTCGCCGCACTGCTGAAGCAGGGCGACAGCGTCCTGACGGAGGAGCAGGTCCGCACGCGCGTGCTGGACGCGGTGGCGCAGGAGATCGGCATCATGCTCGACGAGGGCGTCGTCGCCGAGGCCCAGGACATCGACCTGTGCCTCATCACGGGCGCCGGCTGGCCGTTCCACCTGGGCGGCATCACGCCGTACCTGGACCGCGAGGGCGTCTCCGAGCGGGTCAACGGCAAGCGGTTCCTCGCGCAGGGCGTGGCGAGCGTCCCGGCGTAACGCCCCCGTGGGGTGAGTGAGGAGGGCCTCCGCGGCGCGCGGAGGCCCTCCTGTCATGTGCCGCGCCGTTCGGGTTCGGCGGCTTCGAGCCGGGTCCTCAGCGTGGCGTTCTCCGCCTCCAGGACGGCGATGCGCTTACGGGCGAAGTACAGCTCCATCACGGCGTCCTGGAACTCCGCTACGAGCTGCTCGGGTGTCAGTTCCATCGCGGCCCCCTAGGCCTGGGCCAGGAGGGTGACCTTGCCGTTGCCGCCCTTCCAGTACAGGGCACCGCCACGGGCGAAGAGAGAGCCGCCGCCCTGCTCTTTGGCCGGTTCGGCGGCGACGTCGTCGAGGCGTACCGTGCCGTCGAGCCGCGTCGTGCCCTCGACGAGCAGGGCGGGCGCCTCGGACCGCTGGACCACGTGGAGCTGGCCGCCGGGAGTGGCTCCTACGCCGATGCCTATGCCGGTGCGTCCGCTGCCCTTGACGACGAAGTCCTCCAGTCCGGGGTTGTTGCGCAGCACGATCAGCGCGCCCTTGGTCGGGGCGTCGGTCGCGGTGACGAAGATGCCCTGGGCGGCCGTGCCTTCCTTCCGGAGGTTGATGGAGATCCCCGAGGCTCCGTGGTCCGAGCCGTCGGCGTACCCGTTGTGCGTGATCTTCAGCGTGCCGCGCTGGGCCCGCTCGGCACCGCTGAGGTACATCGCGGACGACTCCGGGTTGACCGACGTCACGTTCAACGCCGCCTTGTCGCCGGACGTGGCCGCGTAGTTGATCTTCACGGCGTACTCGGTCGGCGACGCGCCGTAGAACGCGGCGGGGGCTGCGTACTGGGTGTACCCGTCATCAGCCGCTGCCTCCTCCGATCCGGTGGCGACGGTCACGGCGCCCGCGGTGAAGGCGCCGAGGAACAGTCTTCGTCCCACTGCCATCTGAACTCCCTTGTCTGCAACGTGCGAAGGCAATCGACTGCTTGTGCGACTCAGAGAATCTCAGATCTCCTGCCACGCGGTGAGCGCCAGCCCAGGTTCGTCCTTGCGACGGGCGAGCAGGAGTGTCCCGGTGGACGGGGCCACACTCGCGGCAACGACCTGGTCGTGCTCGTCGACCGCCACCGCCACCACGGCGTCGGACGGCAACTGGGGGCCGGACTCGGTCCACCAGGCACCGGCCGACTCCTGCTCGGTCGGATAGGCGGCGAAGGCGACCCGGCCGCTCGCCGAGCGCTGGGCGAGCACGGTGCAGTCGTGCCCCTCGATGTCACAGCGCACGGCGGACACCGGCCCGGGTCCGGCGGAGGCGATGAGCGTCACCGGCTTCTCTCCCGGCCGCCAGGCGCACACATCGCCCGAGGTGTCCGTGAAGAAGAGGGTGGTGTGCTCGGCGGACGTGGCGAGCGCGCGCAGCGTGCCCGGACGGACGGGCACATCGACGCCCTCCGTGCGCACGGGCGTCTTGCCCGGCTCCTCCTGCCGCCAGTGCAGCATCCCGCCGGGCACGGAGGCGTACACCTCCACCAGCCCCGACTCCCCCGTCACGGCGGCGAGATCGCCCTCCACACCATGCCCTCCGAGGTCCTGCCAGGGCCCCCAGCCGCCCTTCTCCTTCTGGTTGCGCAGGCTCAGCCCACCGCCCTTGTTGCGGACGAAGACATAGCCACGCCCCGCCGAGTCCACGGCCACGGCCGGCGGGCCCGTCCGGTCGCCCTTCTTGTCCGGGTGCCCGATCGGGACCCAGTCCAGGGGCGCGAGCCGGGGCCGGAAGTGCGTCGAGTGCACGAGTCCCGACTCGCCGGGCACGGTCGGCCGCCAGGCGGCCAGATGGGCGTAGCTGTCGGCGCCCTGGCCGATCGCCGGGCCCGGGTGCAGCTTCTGGCCGCCGCCGACGGTACGGGCGGCATCCCATGAGCCTCCGGGCCCGCGTTCCGCACGGCACAGGACGGCGTCGCCGGAGGGGAGATAGACGGTGAGGCGGCCGTCACGGCCGCGGAGGAGCCAGTCGCCGTTCACCAGTTCACTTTATGCGGGGACGGCTCCGTGCGCGGCCCGCCCCCTGCCTGGCCGGCAACCACCGTGCGACCCTGGCCGCATGAACGACAACGCGCCCCTCCCCCTCCTCGTCGTCGTCGACGCCGCGAACGTCGTCGGGTCGGTACCGGACGGCTGGTGGCGGGACCGGCGGGGTGCCGCGGAGCGGCTGCGGGACCGGTTGGCGTCGGACGGGGTGCCGGGGGTTTCCGGGCCGGTGGAGGTCCTGCTCGTGGTGGAGGGGGCGGCTCGGGGGGTGGAGTCGGTGCCGGGGGTGCGGGTGGAGTCGGCGCCGGGCAGCGGTGACGATCACATCGTGGAGGTGGTCGCGGACGCGGGCGAGCGGTCCGTACTGGTCGTCACGGCGGACCGGGAGTTGCGGCGGCGGGTCGGGGAGCTGGGGGCGGAGGTGGCGGGGCCGCGGGCGGTACGTCCGTAGGTGCGGGGCGTTTTCGGCTGGGCCGGGGTGTTGCGCAGCTCGGCGCCATGAGGTGCTCGGCGTTGGTGCTGGGGGGGCGGCTGGGTGCGCAGCCCGGCGTAGCGGGTGCCTCCCCCACCACCCACCCGTGCCGCCCATGGGGGCACCTCCCAGGCCCTTGAGGCACTGAGGGAGGCACGCATGCCCGCAGCCAGGGCGGTGCGCCTGCCCGCAGTTGGGGCGGTGCGCATACCCGCAGCTGGGGGACTACGTAAGGGGACGTGTCGGGGGGTGTCCGCCCGCAGCGGTTGTCGCGTCAACGGACAGTCAGTCGGCGTCCGACCCCATCGCGACGTTCCGAGGACGGA
>NZ_JBIBHN010000052.1:0-26894 GCF_042957035.1 Streptomyces sp. NPDC008137
CCCTCGTACTGGGCCGTACTCGGGACTGTGTCCGGTGCGGCGAGAGTGCGTGCCAGGCGTCGCGGGGCAGGAGGGACTTTGCGGACACGACCTAGGGATCGCCGTGATCGGGTTGATCTATCTCCTGGCTCCCCACCTCTTGCTCGACGTCTACGGCGTCGACATCCAGTCGCCGTCGGAAGCGAACATTTTCAGGAGCGGTTCCGGGTCGCTGTTCGTAGCCGTGGCGATCTTGTTCTTCCTGGGAGCCTCCCGCACGCGTTACACCAGGACTTCGCTCATCACGCTGTTCACCTTCATGAGCGGCCTGGCCGTGGGACGCCTGGTCAGCATCGTGGCGGATGGGTGGCCCCATACGCTGCTCATCGCCGTTCTTGTCGTCGAGGCTTCCTACGCCGGCGCTGCGGCCTATGCGTTGCGAGTGAAGGACCCCTTCCCGCAGCCGAGGGAGACCGCCGCCTGACAGTCAACGCCCCCGTGCGGCAGGGCGCACGACAACAGCTGGCCGGGCATAGATCACCGCTGCGTGGCGCTGAAGCTGACGCTGGGAAGCCGCCGTTCGAGACGGTGGACCATACGGTCGCCTCCACCGTTTCCCTGCTGCGGGAGGTGGCGGATGCCGCCGCCGGCGTGTTGATGAACAGATCGTTCGATCGGGAGTGAGCCCGCCCTTCGCGGGGGTGGCCCGCCCCAGCGGAAAGGAAGCCGTCCATGGACGAGCAGGGTGAGCACTTCGACGTCGTCGTACTCGGCGCGGGCCCCGGCGGATATGTCGCCGCCATCAGGGCCGCCCAACTGGGCAAGCGTGTCGCGGTCGTCGAGGAGAAGTACTGGGGCGGCGTCTGTCTGAACGTGGGCTGTATCCCCACCAAGGCGCTGCTGCGCAATGCCGAGCTGGCGCACATCTTCACGCGCGAGGCGAAGACCTTCGGCATCAAGGCCGAAGGTGAGGTCTCCTTCGACTACGGGGAGGCCTTCCGCCGCAGCCGGAAGGTCGCGGACGGCCGGGTCAAGGGCGTCCACTACCTGATGAAGAAGAACAAGATCACGGAGATCAGCGGTCGCGGCACCTTCCTCGACCCGCACACGCTCCAGGTGGCCGACTACGACGGCAACACCCGCACCATCAGCTTCGATCACTGCATCATCGCCGCCGGGGCGACCCCCAAGCTGTTGCCCGGCACCCGCCGTACCTCGCGCGTGGTGACGTTCGAGGAGCAGATCCTTGCCGACGACCTGCCGCAGTCCATCGTCATCGCGGGCGCCGGGGCCATCGGCGTCGAATTCGCCTACGTCCTGCACAACTACGGCGTCAAGGTCACGATCGTCGAGTTCCTGGACCGGATCGCCCCACTGGAGGACGCCGAGGTCTCCGCCGAACTGGCCAAGCAGTACCGGAAGCTGGGCATCGACGTCCTCACCTCGACCCGGGTCGAGTCGATCGACGAGTCCGGCCCGCAGGTCCGGGTCACGGTCACCGGCAAGGACGGCGCCCAGCAGGTCCTTCAGGCCGACAAGGTCCTCCAGGCGATCGGCTTCGCGCCGAACGTCACCGGTTACGGCCTGGAGAACACCGGCGTTAAGGTCACCGAGCGCGGGGCGATCGATGTCGACGGCCGCTGCCGCACCTCGGTTCCGCACATCTACGCCATCGGCGACGTCACCGCGAAGCTGATGCTCGCGCATGCCGCCGAGGCGATGGGCGTGGTCGCCGCCGAGACACTCGCGGACGCGGAGACCATGGAGCTGGACTACGTGATGATCCCGCGATCCACCTTCTGCCAGCCCCAGATCGCCAGCTTCGGCTACACCGAGGCACAGGCCAGGGAGAAGGGCTACGACGTCCAGGTCGCCAAGTTCCCCTTCACCGCGAACGCCAAGGCCCATGGCCTGGGCGACGCGGGCGGCTTCGTGAAGCTGATCAGCGACGCGAAGTACGGCGAGCTCCTGGGGGGTCACCTCATCGGCCCGGACGTCACCGAACTCCTCCCCGAGCTGACCCTGGCCCAGCAGTGGGACCTCACCGTCCACGAACTCGCCCGCAACGTCCATGCCCACCCGACCCTCGGTGAAGCGGTCAAGGAGGCCGTCCACGGCCTCGCCGGCCACATGATCAACATGTAGGGGGATGCTTGCCCCAGCGGCAACAGGGCCCGCTGGGGCTCGGATCGGCTTCGCGCCCTTGAGCCTGCGAGGGCCTCCGAGACTTCCCGAACAGGAGCGCCCGAACAGGAGCGCCCGGCAGGAGCGCCCCGTACGAGATCTATGACATGGCCGCGGCCTTGGCTGGGTTGCGATCCGGTTTGCTGCTGCGCCGAAGACGTTGTGCGCGATGCGATGCGGTCGTCGCTGAGGAGGTCGCGGTGTGCTCTGGAGAACTGGCAGGCGGAATCGGCAGCCGTGACACGTTGCGGGTCGGGTGGTGTGCGTCGTTTTCCTGGTTGCCTGGGTTGGGCGGTCAGATCTGGACGAGGGCCGGAGGCGGTACGAAGCCGTCTACTTCCCGGCCGAGCAGTGCGGCGAATTCGATGGTGGTGAGATCGCCTCCGCTCGGGCCCATGGCCTGCAGACCGATGGGCAGTCCGCTTCTGCCCTTGCGTACGGGGATGGTCGTTGCCGGCCCTCCGGAGACGTTGGCGACGGCGCTCCACTTGACCTGGTCCCAGTAGGGACGTCGTACACCGTCGACCTCGAAGGGCCGCCCGAACCAGTCGATCAGTTTGTTGTGATGGGCGGGGGCGGCCGTCGGGGTGACCGGCATGAGCACGATGTCGAAGTCCTGGAAGAACTCGTACCAGCGCTGCCGGAGCTCGCCCCGCACCATGTGGGCCTGCAGCCAGTGGAAGTGGGACTGGAAGGTTCCGCGCAGGGCGGGTCCGGCGTCGCCCCGCGGGTGCTGGACGAACCGGGCCAGGGTCGCGGCACTGGGGGCAGGGGAGAGGCTGGTGCGGTCACCCGCGCCGAAGAGCAGGGGCGAGAAGGCCTTCCGGTGATTGGTCGCGAGGTCGACGGGGAGGCTCGCGGGCTGGACGGTGATCTTCGCACCGGCCGTACGCAGCACGGTGACCGCGTCGTCCATGGCCTGGATGATGTCGTTGTCGACCGGACACGAGGGGTCCTCGCTCCAGACGGCGACCCGGAAGTCGGCGAGCCTTCTCGCGCGCGGCGGTGCGAGCGTGTAGCTGAAACCGCCGTCGTAGTCGGCCGGTCCGACCGTGGCCCGCAGGATCGGGGCGAGGTCACGGGCGTTGCGGACCTGTGCGCCGGCGCAGGCCATGTCGGCTTCCGTCCATCGTCCTGCGCCTGGGCCGTAGGGAACATGTCCGATGAGAGGGATCGACCGCCAGGTCGCCTTGTGGCCGTACAGGCCGTTGAAGTGGGACGGGATCCTGGTCGATCCGCCGATTTCCGAGCCGAAGTCGAACGTGGTGAGGCCCGCGGCGGTGGCGACGGCGCCGCCGCCGGCGGATCCGCCCGAGGTGCGGGTGGTGTCCCACGGGTTCGATGAGGGGCCGAACACCGGGTTGTCGGCCTGGACGTCCTGGTTGCCCGGAGGCATGTTGCTCTTGCCCATGATCACGGCCCCGGCCGCGCGCAGTCGCTTGACCGCCTCGGCGTCCTGGTCGGGCACGTAATCCTTCAGGTCCATGCGCCCGCAGACGGTGCGCATGCCCGCGGTCTCGTAGCTGTCCTTGACCGTGATCGGCAGTCCGTGCAGTGGACCGAGGTCCTGCCCCGCTGCCCGCTCGGCGTCGGCTTTCCCCGCCTCGCGGCGGGCACGCTCGGGGTCCAGGGTCACCACCGCGTTCAGTGCGGTGTTGTGGACGGCGATCCGCTCGAGATAGATCTCGACGAGTTCCCGGCTTGAGATCTCACCCGCGGCCAGTGCGCGTGACTGCTGCACGGCGGACTGGAAGGGGACGTCACTCACGGCATGCCTCATCTCTGGCGTTGACGGCGCCGAGTGGAATGGCGGTCGTAATATTACATTCGGCAGACCATAGGCCGGGGACGGGTGTACAGCAATGGCCTTGCGGAGGGGAGCCTGTGGCGCGGCACGAGCACACGACCCGGAGCGGACCATCCAGAGGGCTGGCCCACCTCGTCGCGGAGGAACTGCGCAGGCGGGCCGTGTTGACATCAGGAGCTCACCCGGCTGATAGGTCGTGCGCGAGACCGGATCGACAGGAACATAGGCAGGACGCAGTTCCCGCCCCCGCTCCTTGAGGACCGTCATCCCGCGTTCCCACCCGATCCGCTCCGCGATCACCGTGGCGGGCATCGTCGAGGTCTCCCCCAGCAGTTCACGGATCTGCACCTCGACCGCGTCGACCACCGAGCCCTTGGCCGGACGCTCGTACTTCGGCGGCCGGTCATTCGCCAGCGCACGCTCCACCGTGTTCTTTGAGATGCCCAGATGCCGGGCGATCGCCCGGATCGGCATTCCACGCCCTCAACGGGCAGTTCGCCGCCCAGGTCGTCGCGGTGAGCATCGACGCGGTCCAGTCGGGGCCCTTCTGGAGAGCACCGGCCTGACTGTCGGCGACGCCTTCTCCGAACGGGGAGACCTCCTGCTGGACGGGCTCAGCGCGGGACAGGGCGCACTCCGACAAGAAGGGGTACGCCCTTCGGATCGTCTTCGGCTAGGTTCCCGGCCCTCAGCCGGTCGGCGTCGGCAGGATCACGCGGGACACCGCGCCGCTGTCGTGGTGGACGGTGTGCGTGCAGGGCCGCAGCTCGGTTCCGGTGCCGGGCAGTTCACCGGTGCCTTCGTTGCGTGCGTAGCGGGGGTGGGAGCCGCCGGCGATCAGCAGACGGAGCCGGTGTCCGGCCTTGACCTGGTGCGCGCAGGAGTCCAGCTGCACGCGCACGGTCTGGACCTGGTCGAGCGGCGTGGTGGGGTCCAGGCGGAGGAGTCCTTCGGCGAAGTTGCGGGACACGCCTTTGGGGTCGACGTCGCAGAGGCGTACGAAGACGTCGGCGTGCGGGTTGTTCCTGGTGTGTGCCAGTTCGACGACGGGTGTTCCCACGATCTCCAGCGGCGCGGTCAGCGGGGCGGTGGTGAAGGTGAGCACGTCGGAGCGGCTCTCCAGTTTGGCGTTGTCCTTGCTTCCGGCGTCGAGGGTGAGCAGCGGGCCGGCGACAGTGGGTGTGGGGTCCGCCGGGTCGTAGAGGTACGTGGAGGGTGCGCCGCCGCTCGGCTCGTCGGCCAGGAGTCTGCCGTCCGGCTGCAGGTAGCGCACGGTCTCGCCCGCTGCCGGTGGCCATTGGGGCAGATGTCGCCAGGCGCCCTGTCCGGTGACGTACACCTCCACGGGGGGTGCGGACCGCAGCCGGGTCGGCGCTTCGTCGGCGAGGTGAATCTCCAGCCATTCGAGGTTGCCGCGGAGCAGACGTCCCATGCCCTTCTGGCCCAGTTCCTGGTGGGTCCAAGGGCCGACGGTGATCGAGACATCGACCCCGCGGGTACGCAGCGTCTGGTACTGATGCAGGGTCTGGTCGAGGAAGAGGTCCTGCCAGCCGGCGGTGAGCCGCACCGGGACGTCCGCCCGCTCCAGGGCGTCGTCCAGCTTGAGCCGGTCCCACACGGCGTCGTCGCGCTCCGGAGTGGTCAGCCATTGCCGGAACCACGCCGCACGGTGCCCGGTTGCCGCGTCGGCCGCGTCGGCCAGCGGGAGGGCGCCGAAGACCGGGGCCAGCCGCCGGTTCAGGGTGAGCATCCGGGCAATGGCCCGCAGCCCGGTGAATCGCTCCTGGTTGACCACCATTTCCGCGAAGGACAGGAAGTCACCGAGGCGGAACGCTCCGCTTCCGTGGGCCGCGTCGTGCATGTCGTGCGGGGCCACGGCGATCAGACAGGCGCGCAGCTCGGGGGGCGGATCCATCAGCAGCGCCCACTGGGTCCAGCCCACATAGGAGGACCCGGCGGTCGCGAGCCGTCCGTCGAACCACGGCTGGGTGCGCAGCCAGGCCACCGCGTCCTGGGCGTCGTCGGCCTCGTTCGCCATGGGGCAGAAGTCTCCCGTGGAGCCGAACGTGCCGCGGCAGCTCTGCAGCACGACGTGATACCCGCGGTCTGCGTAGACCCTCGCCTCCAGGTCGTGGGGGAAGCCGCGTCCGTACGGTGTGCGCACGAGGACGGTGCCCTTGGGCCGGTCGGTGACGGGGGCGTAGTGGTCCGTCATCAGGACGGCGCCGTCGCGCGCGGGGGTCGGGATGTTCCGCTCGACCCGGTAGCCGTCCCGGGTGCCCGGCAGCCGCATCAGGCGGGTCAGGAGCCGGTTCGCCGCGCGGGTGGCCAGGCTCGGGGGCGTCGGAGCGGTGGGACGCGGAAGTGTCGTGGTCATGGCCTGATTTCCGGTTCTACGGTGGAGTGGTTCGGTCGTGCGGTGGCGGAGGCGGGCATCACAGGCAAGCACGCAGCGCGTGGCTGAGCGCGTTGGCCCGGTCGTCGGGGAGTCCCCCGGGCTGTGCGGTCTGGTAGGCGAAGGCGATCTCGGGCTCCAGGTGCGCGAAGGCGAGGCAGCCGCCCAGACCGTCGTGGCCGAAGCTGCCGGGACCGATCATCGGACGATGGCCAGAGCTGGTCATGAAGCCGGTGCCCCAACCGCTGCTCATGTCGGGGCCCACGAACGGGCGGCCCTCGGAGCGCACCACGAGGGCATCGCGGACGATCTCCGGGCCCAGCAGCCTGACCCCGTCGACCTCGCCGACCGTGGCCGCGTAGAGCCGGGCAAGGCTGCGGGCGTCGGTCACGAGATTGCCGGCCGGTATCTCCGCCGACAGCCATGGTTCTTCGTTGGCGTCCTGGATGATCCGGGCGGGGTCGACGACACCGCCCAGGCTGATGGAGCGTTCGATCATCGGTTCGGCGAAAGCCGCGGCCATTATCGCGGCGGCCTCGGGGTCGGTGCTGGGCAGCGGGTCCGCCAGGGGGTGGAAGTCGGCGGAGGTGGGGTCGGCGCCGAACGTCATCGTCAGGTCCAGGGGATCGGCCACGTGCTGGCGCAGCCACTGGGCCGGGCGCAGCCCCGTGGCCCGGCGCAGTACCTCGCCGGCCAGCCAGCCGAAGGTGAGCGCGTGGTAGGCGTACGCCGTCCCGGGGGTCCAGGCCGGTGCCTGCCGGGCCAGGGTGTCAGCGACCGGCGTCCAGGCGCGCAGGTCCTCCCACGTCAGGTCCGCCTCGGGCGCCGCCAGGCCGGCCCTGTGTGCGAGGAGCTGCCGTACCGTCGTCGTCTCCTTGCCGTTCTCGGCGAACTCCGGCCAGTACTTCGCCACCGGGGCGTCGAGTTCGATCAGTCCGCGCTCGGCAGCCATCAGCAGACAGACGGTGGTGACGCCCTTGCTGACCGAGAACACCACGGTGCGGGCGTTGGGCGTCCAGGCGCCCCGGGCGGTCTGCCCCGCCCAGATGTCCACCACCGGCGCGCCCCGGGCGTACACCACACAGGAAGCGGCCGTGTCGCCGCGGTGGCGGAAGTTGTCGGCGAAGGCGTCGGCGATCGGTTCGAAGCCGCTGGAGACGTGGCCGTTCACCTGTACTGCGGTCATGTCAGGCACTCCCTCGTGCCGCGTTGTCCCGGATCTGCGTGATGATCTGCGGCCAGAGCGGGCGGGGCAGCTCATGGCCCATGCCGGGGTAGATGGTCAGCTTCGAGTCCGCGATCAGTTCGTGCATGAGTGTGGAACCGTCGGCGCTGATCAGGCGGTCGCCGTCGCCGTGCAGGATCGTGGTGGGCACCGTGATGTGGTGCAGGCGCGGCGTTCGGTCCGGGGAGTTGTCGAGCGATTCCAGCTGCCGCTCGATGCCGTCCGGGTCGTAGTCCCGGTCGTACATCTGGCCGCCGAGCTCGCGCAGCCAGGCGATGTCCTGGGCGTATCCGGGTGAGGCACACACCGCTTCGTTGTCCAGGTACAGCGCGATCGCCTCGTCGCGGTTGCGGGCCCGGGGGCGGTGCGTCCGCTCGTCGACCAGGTCGCGTCCGGCGAGGAAGTCCGTGCTGGGCGCCGTGTAGACAAGGGCCAGGGTCAGGACACGTGTGGGGTGGTCGAGGGCGAGTTGCTGGGCGACCATGCCGCCCATCGACTGTCCGACGATGTGTGCCGCGGGAATGTCGAGCGCGGTGAGCAGGCCCGCGGTGTCGTTCGCCATGTCGGCCAGGGTGTAGCCGCCCTGCGGGAATTTCTGCGAGAGGCCGACGTCCCGGTTGTCGAAGCGCAGGACGTGGAAGCCCTCGTCGGCGAGTTGCCTGCAGAAGTCGGCGCGCCAGCCGAGCATGTGGGCCCCCAGGCCCTGGATCAGCAGCAGGGGAGGGCGGTCGGGATCGCCGAAGGTGTCGTAGGTGAGGGACACCCCGGTGGGTGTGGTGATCATGGTCATGGGGGGCTCCGTGGGCTTATCGGATCGAGCGGATGGCCATGGCCAGTGCACCGGCGACCAGGGCGGACGCGCCGCTGACGAGGAAGAGTGAGCCGTAGCCGCCGAGCCCGATGAGTGAGCCGGCGATGGCGGGGGCGGCGAGCTGGGGCAGGCCGGTGGCGACGTTGAGGATCGCGAAGTCGCGCCCCTCACTCTCCTTGTCGGGCAGGACCAGCGACATGACGGCGAGGTCGACGGCGAAGTACGTGCCCAGCGAAGCGCCCGAGACGGCGGAGTAGGCGAGCATCGCGCTCCAGCTGTGGCTGATGATCGGTATGACCTGGGACAGGCCCAGTCCGATGGCGCTGATCGCGATGAACAGCTTGCGCCGGTCGAGCTTGTCGGCGAGCCAGCCGCAGAGCGTGGCGACGGCGATCCAGGTGCCGAATGAGACCGTCGTGAGGGTGCTCACCGCGAGGGCGACGTTGCCGCCCGGCACGTTCTTGGCCCCGACGTAGTCCTGCACGGCGAAGAAGAGGTAGCCGGAGACCGTGAAGTAGGCCAGGAACAGGCCGAACCGGCTGGCGAAGGCGAGGGTGAAGTCACGGTGGCCGAACGCGCGGAAGAACGCCCGGACGGCCGCGATCACGTTGCCCCGTCGCTTCGGTCTCTCCGTCACCAGGTCGAGCGAGGACGGTTCACGCGCACCGGCGACGAGCGCGAGCGTCGTGCCGAACAGCACCAGCGCGAGCACGGTGTAGGCCCAGACCTGGCTGACCCGGCCGGCCAGGTTGACGCCGAAGAGGATGCCGACGGGCGTGCCGAGGCCGATGACCGCGGAGGCGATGCCACGCCTGGCCACGGGCACGCGGTCGGGCAGGATCGCCGAGATCGCCCCGCCGTAGAAGTTCGAGGTGAACCACAGGACCGGGACCAGGACCGCGAGGACGGCCAGTCCGGTGCTCAGGCCCATGGCGATCGTCAGCAGCCCGGACACCCCGGCCATCACCACCAGCCAGGGGGCGCGCCGTCCGAACCGGGACCGCGTACGGTCCGACAGCGCTCCGCCGACGGGAAGGGCGATCATCGAGGCCACCGCGCCCAGCGTCGTCAGCAGCGCCAGCACACCGACCTTGGAGTCGGGTGCGAGCCGGGCCACCTGCGCGGGGAGAAGGATCACACCGATCCCGTTGAAGAGGGCGTACATCGCAGTGGTCGCCGGGAAGGCGAAGGCGAGCAGGCGGCCAAGGCGAACCGGATCGGCGGGGCTGGAAACGCGGCCGGGTGTCGGGTCGGTGCTGACGGGGATCGTGTCATCCATGACAGATCTCTCTTCGTGTGGATCCACCCCGTCGGCGTACGAAGACGGTGCTCGGTTGGGGTGGCGGCTCGGGCAGATCAGGTGCGGGGGCGTCCGTCCCCTACAGGCCATTGGCGGCGACCGAAGCTGCGATCTAATACGTATTAGATCGCGTGGTGGCCGTAACGTAGCCTGTGTCTGAAAGTGTGGCAAGGGGCTCGGGGAGGGACATTGCCGAGAGTCACCAGCAAGGACGTGGCGCGAGAGGCCGGGGTCTCCCAGACCACCGTGAGTTTCGTGCTCAACGGCAGGGACGAGCACGGGCTCTCTGCGGAGACGCGCCGACGGGTGCTGGAGACGGCGAACCGGCTCGGCTACGTGCCGTCGGGGGCCGGTCGCGCGCTGCGCAAGGGCCAGAGCAACGTCGTGCTCTGCGTGGTTCCGGACTTCCCCGTCGCGGAGGCCATGGAGCAGTTCAAACTGGCCCTCGGCCGGTCGCTGGGCGAGGCCGGATACACCTGCGTGTACCTGCACCACGCCGGGACGGCCACGCCGCTGGCCGACCTGTGGCAGCACGTCCAGCCGGCGGTGGTCGTCGCGTTCGGCAGCCTGCCGGCCGCCGACGCGCAGTCGCTGCACCGGGCGGAAATCCCGCTGCTCGACGGCGTGTTCACACCGGACGGCACGGGTCTGACCGGCCTGAGCCAGGAGGACATCGGACGGCTGCAGATCGAGCACCTCACGGCACGCGGGCACCGGCACATCGGCTACGCCGCCGTGGACGACCCGCGAGAGCGGCCCTTCTGTCTGCCGCGCCTGGAAGGTGCCACCCGGGCCTGCCGTGATCTCGGTCTGCCGGCTCCACAGGTGGTCAGCATGCGCTACTCACGGGACAGCGCCCGAAACGCCGTCGCGAAGTGGACGCAGGGCGCCACTCCGGCCACGGCTGTCGCCGCATTCAACGATCTGATCGCCCTCGCCGTCCTGGCGAGCTGCCGCACCCAGCACATCGGCATCCCGGACGACCTGGCGCTGATCGGCGTCGACGACCTCCCCGTGGGCTCGCTCGCTGTACCGGCCCTGACCACCATCGGCATGGACCTCACCGCGGCGGCCGGCAATCTCACCGCCGGCATCCTCGCGGCGGTCGGAGCTCCGGCTCCGGTGGCGCCCAGCGGGTCTGACGCGGGCGACATTCTGACGCTCATCCAGCGCGAGACCACGTAGCCGCGGTCGTTGTCATGGCATACAGCCGGCCGTCGTGAGGGGAACATCTGTTCTGGCGTCGTGCCGAGTGCCGAGCGGTTACCCGGTCGTGGTGCCCGAAGCCGGTAGACGCTGCAGCGATTGAGGAACTGCGCACGCGCGACGTCGTGGTGGCCGGCTCGTCGGCGGCCGGCGTGGGCCTCGGCCTGCCGGCGCTCGCCTTGACGAGGAGGAACGACGGGCAGTCGCCGCTCCGCCTGCCGCCTCAGCACTGTGACGTCGCATGACCGACGCCGAGACAGCGATTACCGCAGACCTGGTCGGCCGGACCCGGCCGACTCGCGAGGAACTCATCGCGACGATGACCCGCGCCACGTGGAGCCAGGACGCTTCTCGAGTCGACCTGCTCTCGGCCTTGCACGACACAGCTCGCCAGGAGCCGGAACTGTGCAGCCTCGTTAGGCAGCGCTATGTCGACTCCCTGTACGGCCGTCGAGGGCGTGCTGGCGCACGCGGTGGAGCGCGGCGATCTGCCCCCGCCAGACCGATCGGTCAGGAGGTCACTCGATCGCGGTCTCCGCCGCCCTCGCTCTCCTGCTCCACTGGGGGCTTGTCCGCGACCGGCAGGTCGGCGACGACGACATCGCGGCGATCGTCGACGCCGCCCTCATGCCCTGCTCTGACGGTCATGCGTACAGCATCACCGGCAGGCGATTGATCAGACGCGTCCGGGCTCTGTGACCGCCTTCGACTTCAGGCCCCTGCGGGAAGGGGTGCCGGGTGGACGGGGCCGCGTGCAGGCTCCGGGTGCCGAGTGGACGCCTTTTCCCGTAGGGGTGTCGCGCCGCAGGTGCGGGGGTGGCGCGGCGTGTGCGGTGCGGCGCGCGCTCCGCAGTGTCCATGTGCACGCCGGTCAGTGCGCCGTCCTGGTGTCCCCTTCGTGTTCGATGCCCAGGAGGGCGAGGGCGTTGTGGATGCCCTGTTCGAGGACTTGGTCGGCGAGCTGCGGGTCGGCGAGGGCCCGTGAGAGCTGGAGTGTGCCGGCCATCATGGCATAGGAGCTGAGTGCCATGGGGCGGACCGAGAGCGGGTCGTCGGGCGCCAGGCGGGTGGCGAGGCCGTCGGCTACCACCAGTACGCCCTCGGTGTATGCCTGTTTGGTGGGGTGTGTGCAGCGCCCTATCTCGTCGAGCAGGGCGGCGGAGGGGCAGCCGACGTCGCGGCTGTCACGGTGCCAGGGGGACAGGTACCAGCGCACGATCTGTTCGAGGCCGGCGCGGCCCGGTTGTGCGTGCGCGACGATGGTCGCGTTCTGGGCCTGCAGCTGGTCGGCGATCGTGGTGGCCACCAGGTCGTCCTTGGATGTGAAGTGGGTGTAGAAGGCGCCGTTGGTCAGCCCGGCGTCCTTCATGAGCGCCGTGATGCCCGAGCGGTCGATGCCGTCCTCCTTGAAGCGGCGGCCCGCCGTCTCGATGATCCTCCGCCTGGTGGCCTGCTTGTGCTCTTTCCTGTATCGCACCGCACACTCCTTCGCGCGCCGGGTGGGCCGCTCGGCCCTCCGTCGGCTCCTCCAATGTATTGTATTGTGAACGTAATTCAATGACCCCGGATTCCGGTGCCTTCGCGGCCGGTGCGGGGCCGCCGCCCCTCGGCCCCCGCCGCGCCGGACCGCTTGCGCCGCCGGCCCGCAGGCGGTTCCGCGGCCGGGCCGCGGGCTCCGCTCACCACAGGAACCCCCTTGCGCGCCCGAGTCGCCCCTGCTTAGTATTATGAGCATAATTTAATTGTCCTGCGGCTAGGCGCGGTGGATTCCGGGGTGATCGGAGCGAGCCGGTGACCGGGCGATCCGAGCAGATCGTCGGCCTGATCCACACCCCTGGCTCGCCGCATGGGGTGCCGGCCAAGGGCAGCGACCCCGCAGACCCGGCATGTCATTGGTGTGCTGCGTGAGCAGACCCGCGAGACATGACGGGCACCCGCCCACAAGAGAAGGACGTCATGAGCACCTATCTGGCAGACAAGGCCGAGAACCTCACCGTGGAGGGGCCCTCCGCGACCTTCACCTACCGGCGCATGGGTCCGCAGGGCGGTGTCCCGCTGGTCCTGCTGCAGCGATTCCGGGCGACCATCGACTGGTGGGACCCGGAGTTCCTGGACTACCTGGCCGCCGACCACGACGTGATCGTCTTCGACAACGTCGGCGTCGGCTACACCACCGGCGAGGCGCGCGACTCCCTTGACGGATTCGCCGAGGGCGCCGCCGAGTTCATCGAGGCCCTCGGCCTCACGCAGGCCGACGTGCTCGGCTGGTCCCTTGGCGGTTTCGTGGCCCAGCGCCTGGCCGCGCGTCGCCCGGAACTGGTGCGCAAGATCATCGTCGCGGGCAGCGGCCCGACCGGCTGGGTGCCCGGCGCGCCGGAGGTGAGCCAGAAGGTCCTGGGCGTCATGGCCAAGCCCGACGCCGACCAGGACGACATGCTGTTCCTGTTCTACCCGGAGACGGACGCGGCCCGCGCCTCGGGGCGTGAGCACTTCGCCCACGTCGCGCCCCGGCTCGCCGCCGGCGGCCCCGAGGTCTCCGAGGCGACGGCGCAGGGCATGCTCGCCGCGATCGGCCAGCTCCTGGCAGCCCCCTTCGACGAGGTCAAGGCCGAACTGGAGTCCATCAAGCACCCCGTCCTGTACGCCAACGGCCTGCACGACGTGATGGTCCCCGCCCACGCTTCCTACGTCGCCGTCCAGCACCTGGCCGACGCCACCCTCCTCCTCTACGGCGACGCCGGCCACGCCTTCCTCTTCCAGCACGCCAGGGCCTTCACCAAGCAGGTGGCCGACTTCCTCGCCGCCTGAAGACGCCGACCGCGCCGCCGATCCCGAACCCCGGGCGACGGCCGGTCAGCCCTCGTGCAAGCGCCGCCTCACAGCCGTGAGGCGGCGCTTGCACGGCTCCGGCGGTCATCACCGTCGAGCCTGGGCAGTCATTGCGAACCGGCACGTGACCTCTTGAGCGCTCCCCGACACGACAGGCGGCACGCATGACTGGTCGTCCGCCTGCCGTCACCTCGTGCCTGTCCTCGGACAGGAGTCCGCGGGCCTGCTCCCGTCGCCGGCGGTGGTCGGCGACCGGGACTTTCGGAGGCACGCAATTTTGTGTGAAGGCGGCGGCGCGGAGGTCCTCGACGCGCGAGCTGCTGCCGAGCAGGAGATCGAACTCACCCGGTCCGACGACGCGGCGTCCCGAGCGACGACGACGGTGCAGTCACCGGCGAGAAAGAGGATCATCACCTCGACCCGTTCGCCCGGCTCGACGCCGACCTGGGTGAAGGCCTTCACTTCGCGAGCGGTCCACGTCACGCTCGTGACGCGGTCGCGGGCATACGCCTGCACAGTCTCCCGTGCCGGACGGCGGCCCGTCCTGGTCGGCGGCACCGCGGCCCGCAGCGTCCCCGTGGACGCGACAACGGATTCTGGATCGTCGGGTGCGAGTCGTGCACCGCCGTGCAGCTGAGGCCCTCGCCGAAGGCGAACAGCGGATCCTGTGTCAGACCGGCGCACTGTCGCCGTGCTGCCCCGGCCTTGGTTGGTAGGGGACCGGCAGCCACCCGCTCGGCTCGGTGCGCCCGAGCAAGGGCTCGGCGACCGCCCCACCCGCCTGCATCCTGGGGGTGAAGGCCTGGACGATGGCGTCGGCTCCGAGTGCCCGGGCGGGCAGGATCGAGGGCTTGCCCCGGACCAGGACGACGAAGGGCCCGTCGAGCTTCCCAAGGGCATCAAGGAGTGCGATCTGACGTCCCGTGAGCTCCGGCGTCGCCGTGGAGCGGCCTTCCCCGGTCAGGCCGGCGGTGTTGCCGACGAGCGCCGCAAGCGCTGCACCAGGTCCGCCGCGGGCGCAGGCGGGAGTCGTGCCGCAGCGGTGGCGGGGGGTTCGGGGCTGAGGCGGACGTCGTCGTGGTCCACGGTGCGCACTTTGGCCCAGTCCTCGTCCTGAAATCCGGGGCACGGCCAGTCCTCGTCCTCACGCCGGGCATCGAAGTCCTGAAACCGTCGTACAGATCGTCGGCTTCCCTCGGTCCGGGGCCGGACGGCCACGGCAGGCCGGTCACGACCAGTGTCTCGTGGTGCCGGCGTAGGTGAGCCGCTCCTGCCCTGGTGGTTCGCTGTGCTGGTGCACCCCGACGCCCGTGGAACCCGTGATTCCGCCGCTGTGCATTCCGTTCAGCCTGCCCCCTTGCACCCCGATAGAATTATGGTCATACTTCAATGGTCGGCGGGTTGTTCAGGGGCCTGATCCAAGGGGTTTCCCGCTTCCTGGGCTTCTCTGACCGTCGACTCCGGACTGCAGTCGCAGCCGGGAGACCTGGGAACCGCTCTGCGCCGACCTGCGAGGAAGCAGAAATTTGCACACAGTGGCGGTAACCCACACATCGAAGGGCACGACCGTGAACGCACGCGAAACACGAAACGACGGCGACGTGGTGACGTCGTACAAGCACGCGCAGACCCGCACCGTCACCGCCGACGGAGTGACCTTCGCCTACCGCGACCTCGGCCCCCGGACCGGCATGCCGGTCATCTTCATCACCCACCTCGCCGCGGTGCTCGACAACTGGGACCCCCGGGTCGTGGACGGCATCGCCGCCAAGCACCGGGTGATCACGTTCGACCTCAGGGGCGTCGGCGCGTCCAGCGGTGAGACGCCGAAGACCATCGAGGAGATGGCCAGGGACTCCGTCACCTTCATCCGGGCGCTGGGCTTCGAGAAGGTCGACGTCCTCAGCTTCTCGATGGGCGCCATGATCGCCCAGGTGATCGCCCAGACCGAACCGCAGCTCATCCGCAGGCTGATCCTCGCGGGCACCGGTCCGGCCGGAGGCGAGGGCATCAAGAACGTCACCCGGATCTCCCACTTCGACACCGTCCGGGCACTGCTCACCTTCCAGGACGTCAAGCAGTTCCTCTTCTTCACCCGCACCCCGAACGGGATCCGGGCCGGCAAGCAGTTCCTGGCCCGTCTGAAGGAGCGCACGCAGGACCGGGACAAGGCGATCCGCCTCAAGTCCTACTTCTCCCAGCTCAAGGCCATCCACCGCTGGGGGCTGGCACAGCCGCAGGATCTGTCCGTCATCAAGATCCCCGTGCTCGTCGCCAACGGTGACGACGACCGGATGGTTCCGACGTCGAACACGTACGACCTGGACCGGCGACTGCCCAACTCCGAGCTGGTGATCTACCCCGACGGCGGCCACGGCGGCATCTTCCAGTACCACGAGCAGTTCGTGCCGACGGCTCTCGAGTTCTTCGGCCGGCCGTAGGGCCGCGGTGCGGTCTGCGTACGGGCCGAGGACGTGGGTCAGAGCCGTGACGCCCGGCGGGCGGGCGGCTCTGTCACCTGTTCGACGTAACCGGCCTGCTCGCTTCTCGGTCACACGGCGCCGGGCCGGTTGTCGTGCAGGATGGCGACGCGGAGACCGGTGTGGTCGGCGTCCCGTCCGGGCGCCAGGCCCGGAGCGCGCTGCCGCTACGGCGCATGCCGAACGCGCGCGACGCCGGCCGCCGTACGAACGCAGGACCGCCGCGTCGGTGTCGCTGCCGAGAGCGCAGTCGCCCCAGGGGCCACCCACTCGGGCTGAGCGCGCAAACGCGGGTACACGGCGCCGGCCCCGGTCAGGTGCTCACCCAGGCGGTACTGACCGTCATCGCGCGAAGGCGAGGGCGTTCTCGATCCCCTGCTCGAGGACCTCGTCGGAGAACTTACGGTCGGAGAGCGCGCGGGAGAGCTGCAGCGTTCCCACCGCCATGGTGTAGAGCCCGATGGCCTGACGGCGGGCGGACTGGGGATCCTCGGGCGCCAGACGGGCGGCGAGCTCGTCCAGGATGGCTTTGGCGCCGTCGGTGTAGGCGTCCTTGGTCGCGTCACCGCAGCGGCCGATCTCGTCGAGCAGCGCTGCGGACGGGCAGCCGTCGCCGGGGTTGTCCCGGTGCTCGGGCGACAGATACCAGCGGATGAAATCCTCGAGTCCCTCGCGGCCGGGCCGCAGCGTGTCGTACTGCTTGACCTGCGCGCGCAGCTGCTCGGCGACGACGTGGGCGACGAGGTCGTCCTTGGACTCGAAGTGGGCGTAGAAGGCCCCGTTGGTGAGCCCGGCGTCGGACATCAGCGTGGAGATGCCGGAGCCGTCGATGCCGTCCTGCTTGAACCGGTGGCCGGCCCGCTCGATGATCCGCTGCCGCGTGACCTGCTTGTGCTCCTTGGTGTAGCGCGCCACAGGGTTCCTCCCTCAACTCCGCCGGGCCATTGCCTCGTATCCCATCCTAATCTATGGTCTGACGCACGTAATATTACGGTCGACAGGTGATTTTGCGGCCGATCCGCCGCCCATCGGACGGCAGACCATGGGGCCCGCGTGGCGGCCTCGGCCGTTGCCCGGCTCGACCGCCCCGGAGAATCAGGAGAGCAATGATGCTCAGCCCGAGCCGCAACGTGTCACGACTGCTGACGGACACCGCGTCCTGACACCCGGAGCGCACCGCGATCGTCTTCGGTGAAGACCGCATCACGTACGCCGCCCTCGACGCCGCCGCCAACCGGGTTGCGAACCTGCTCGTCTCGCGCGGGATCCGGCCGGGCGACAAGGTCGCGCTGTCCTGCCCCAACGTGCCCCACTTCTCCAGCGTCTACTTCGGCATCCTCAAGGCCGGCGCAGCGGTCGTGCCGCTGAACGTGCTGCTGCGGTCTGGCGAGATCGCCTACCACCTCGCCGACTCGGACGCGAAGGCGTACTTCGCGTTCGAGGGCACGCCGGAGCTGCCGATCGGGCAGGCCGCGTGGGAGGGGTTTGGGGCGACCGAGGGCTGCACCGAGTTCTTCCTGATCGAGAGCGGCGGCGCGGCCCCGGCCGGGGACGGGGCGCCGGAGTCGTACCAGTCGGTCGTAGCCGAGCAGCCCGTGACGTTCCGTACGGTCGAGCGCGACGAGGACGACACCGCGGTGGTCCTCTACACCTCCGGCACGACCGGCCAGCCCAAGGGCGCGGAGCTGCGGCACCGCAACGTGTACGACAACGCGCTCGTCGGCCGCGACCTGTTCGCCGCCGATGCCGATCGCCCCGACACCTATCTGTGTGTGCTGCCGCTGTTCCACGCCTTCGGCCAGACCGTCGTCCAGAACGGCGCCTTCGCGTTCGGCGGCACGATCGTGATGCAGCCCAGGTTCGAGGCGCAGGCGGCCCTGCGCCTCATGCTCGCCCATGACGTGACGTTCTTCGCCGGGGTCCCGACGATGTACTGGGGTCTGCTCGCGGCGCTCGACGAGACGGTCGACGTCGCCCGCCTGGCGGCGAACCTGCGCGTGGCCGTGGCCGGCGGCGCGGCGCTGCCCGCCGAGATCCACAAGCAGTTCAAGGACCGCTTCGGTGTGACGATCCTCGAGGGCTACGGGCTGTCCGAGACCTCGCCGATCGCGTCCTTCTCCCGGTTCGGCGAGGAGCCCCGCGTCGGTTCGATCGGGGTGCCCATTCCGGGCGTGGAGATGAAGCTCATCCGCGATGACTGGTCGGATGCCGAGGGCGGCCCTGAGGAGATCGGGGAGATCGCGATCAGGGGACACAACGTCATGAAGGGCTACTACAAGCGGCCTGGCGCGACGGCCGAGGCGATCCAGGAGGGCTGGTTCCGCTCCGGCGACCTCGCCCGCAGGGACGAGGACGGCTTCTACTACATCGTCGACCGGTCCAAGGACATGATCATCCGGGGTGGCTTCAACGTCTATCCGCGCGAGATCGAGGAAGTCCTCATGGAGCACCCCGCGGTGTCGCTGGTCGCCGTGATCGGCGTGCCGCACGAGTCCCACGGCGAGGAGATCAAGGCCGTCGTGGTGAAGGAGGCAGGCAGCGGCACGACAGAGGACCAGCTCGCGGCCTGGGCGAAGGAACGGCTCGCCGGGTACAAGTACCCGCGCATCGTCCAGTTCGTCGACGAACTCCCCCTGACCTCCACCGGCAAGATCCTCAAGCGCCGGCTCTCCTGATCAGGCCGGCTGCCTCGGCCCAGGGGGCAGAGCCAGGCGGCAAGATCAGGCAGTCGTCCCTGAGGTGGGTCCGGATGCGATGGCATCGCGCACGGACCCACCTCAGAGAGGTCACCCGGTAACCGGTAACACGTACGCGGCTGGGTGGATCGGTGACGGCAGAGAAGCCCGGGCACCTTCACCCGCCGCTTCACGAGGAGGTGGGCATGAGCGGGGAACGCCGGCTGATCCAGCGAAGGGTCGGCCTGGCTCCTCACCTCCTGGAGACCACCGACTTGCCGGCGGACGAGATCGCCGGCCAGGTCGGCTTCGGTGCCGACACCTCTCTGCGACCTTGCTCAGCGGCCTGGACGCCCGTCGAGCTTGCCGAGGATCGCGTGCAGCACGCGATCATGTGCCAGACGCCCGTCGATCGCCGGGTTGATCACTCCTCGCAGCACGGACAGCGGGGTCCAGCGAGCCGGCCGGATCAGGCGGGGTGAGCGGTGTTCGATGGCCTGCACGACGGCTTCGGCGGCCTGGTCCGGCTCCAGGCGCTTGAGCAGCGGCCGCGGCGATGTCCTGGCCAGCATCTCAGTGATCGCAGGATCCGCGTCGACGCCGTTTCTGATCATGTCCGTCTGGATCAGAGAGAAGTAGGCGGTGGTGGCGGAGGCGCCGTGACGGGCGAGTTCCACGCGCAGTCCACGCCCGAGCTGCTCGACCGCGGCCTTGCTCATGGCGTAGGGAATGGCCCCCACGCCGTTGAGGAAGGCGAAGACCGAACTGATCAGGACGACCTGGCCCTGGTTGGCGATGATCTGCTCCATCGCGGCGTTGACGGTGTTGACGACTCCGTTGATGTTCACGGCCAGCACCTTGTCGACCGCGGGTGCGGGCGTGGCTCGAAGTGTGGAGCCCTGCCCCATGACGCCGGCGTTCGCGATCACGACGTCGACCCGCCCGAACCGCTCACACACGTGGGCCACGGCATCGTCGAGCGCGCTTCGGTCGCAGACGTCCGCGGTAATGCCGACGGCGTGGGACGACGAGATGCGGGCTGCGATCTCCGGCGTGTCCGGACGCAGATCCACGATGCCGACCCGGGCGCCGCGGGAGAGGAGGGTTCGGGCCGTGGCGCTGCCGAGTCCGCCCGTGCCGCCGGTGATGAGGACGACCTTGCCGGCGAGTTCGAATGCAGTCATGCGGATGCCTCGTCTTCAGTGATGGGATGGGGCTGAGGCCACGTCCCGTGCGGCGAGTCCGGGTTCGAAGCCGCGGGGCGGGACCTCGTGGTCATCGCCAGCACACCGCTCGGGTTGCGAGCGGATGGGCAGCGCTGCCTGGCTGTGCCGTCCCGTACGCCGCAGCGCCCGAGGGAGTCGATCACCTCGGGCGCCGGGCGCTTGGGTCAGGCGGCGTAGGTGGGGTAGTCGGTGTAGCCGACGGCGCCGCCGCCGTAGAAGGTGGCGGGGTCGGGGTCGTTCAGGGGAGCGCCGGCGCGTATGCGCTCGACCAGATCGGGGTTGGCGAGTGCCATCGAGCCCACCGTGACGACGTCGGCGAGGCCGTTCTCGATGTCCTTGGCCCGGGTGGCGATGTCGGTGCCGGCGCGGTTGAGGATCAGCGTGTTGGGCCACAGCTCGCGCAGCGTGCCCAGGAGTTCCTCGTCGCCGCCGTGGGCGAGGTGCAGGTAGGCGAGGTCGAGGGGGGCGAGGGCGCGTACGAGGTGCGGGTAGATCTGGTGGGTGTCGTGCTCGGTGAGGTCGCCGAGCTGGAACGGATTGCCCGGGGAGAGCCGGATGCCGGTGCGGTCGGCTCCGATCTCGTCGGCCACGGCGGTGGCGACCTCCACCGCGAAGCGGATCCGGTTGTCGAGGGAGCCGCCGTACTGGTCGGTGCGCTGGTTGGTGCTGGGGAAGAGGAACTGGTGGACCAGGTAGCCGTTGGCGCCGTGGATCTCGACGCCGTCGGCGCCGGCCGCGATGGCGGCCGCGGCGGCGCGCCGGAAGTCGTCGACTGTCGCCGCGACCTCCTCGGTCGACAGGGCGCGCGGCTCCGGCATCTCCTGCATCCCGGAGCCGGTGAACGTCTGACCTGCCGGCTTGATCGCGGAGGGGGCCACCGGCTGGCGGTGGTGGGGGGTGTTGTCGGGGTGGGAGATGCGCCCGACGTGCATGAGCTGGATGACGATGCGCCCGTCGGCCTTGTGTACGGCGTCGGTGACCTTGCGCCAGCCCTCGATGTGCTCGACCGTGTAGATCCCCGGCGTCACCGGGTAGCCCTGGCCGTCGGCGGACGGCTGGGTGCCCTCGGTGATGATCAGGGCGTGCGAGGCGCGCTGGGCGTAGTACTCGGCGTTCAGCTCGGTCGGCACGCCTTCCGGGGTCGCCCGGCTGCGGGTCAGGGGCGACATCGCCAGACGGTGCGGCAGGGAGATCTTTCCGGCGACGGTCGGGGTCCACAGGCTGTCGAGCATGCGTGGTTCCTCAGGTGTTGGTGGCGGACATCCGGCAGACCGGCGTTCCGGGCCGTGAGCCCGATGAGGCATCCGCCATGAGCATGGGTAAATTATATTACGTACGTAATACTTGGCTGGATGGCGGACGGCAGGAATGGCCGGGACGGCCGTCGGCCGAGGACGCGCCGTCCGCCCTTCGCGCGCAGCTGCCTACTCGTCGAGGAACTGAAGGGCGTGCTTCAGGAACCGCTCGGGGTACTGGAAGTGCGCTCCGTGCCCGGCGTCGGGGTAGATCAGCAGCTGGGCGTTGGGGATGTTCTGGGCGAGGTGCCAGGAGTTGATCGAGGCGATCATCACGTCGTTCGTGCCGTTGAGGACCAGCGTCGGCTGGGTGATCGCGTTCAGGTAGGCATAGGGGTTCTCGCCGGGCAGGGGCTCGGCGTAGGCGGCAACCGCTTCGAGCTGCGCCTGTGCGACTGCGGGCGAGCTCGGCGGGTCCTGGTCCACCCGCTGGTGGCGGCGCTCCCAGAAGGCCCGGCCGGCTTCGACGGCGGCCTCGGAGCGGCCGAAGAACAGGAAGAGGAAGTCCTCCACGGTGGGAACCGGATTCACCGCCACCTCGGGCACCTTGGGGTCCATCGTCGGGTCCCCGCCCCGCAGGCCGGTGCCGACCAGGAGGAGCTTGCGCACCAGTTCGGGGTGACGCAGCGCGACTTCCTCCGCCTGCCAGCCGCCGATCGAGAAGCCGAGCAGATCGACCTGCTCCAGCCCCAGCGCCCGGATGACCGCGGCGATGTCGTCGGCCATGTCCTCCATCCGGTTGCGCGGCGTGCCGGATGACGAGGCGATGCCGCGGCCGTTGAACAGGATGACCTCACGGCCTTCGGCCAGGCCGTCGGTGAGCAGCGGGTCCCAGTTGTCCATTCCGCCGCGAAGGTGCTGGACGAGGAAGATCGGGACGCCGGAGGGCTTGCCCCAGCGTCGGTAGGCGAACCGGTCGCCGTCGACCTCGACGTACTGGGTCGGCGCGGTCACATGTGTGTCGCTCATGGCCTGGACCTTTCTGGAGGGGATGAGCAATACGATGACGGTCGTAATCTAAAAAGTCAACCTCTTAGATGTCGATTGACATCTATGTATGCTTGACCGTCGAGCGTCGACCGTGGAAGGGGAGGCCGGACATGCGGGTCACCAGGGCACAGGCAGCGCAGAACCGTGCGCACATCGTCGCGACAGCCTCCAGGCTGTTCCGCGAGCGCGGCTACGACGGTGTCGGCGTGGCGGAGCTGATGGCGGCCGCCGGGTTCACCCATGGCGGGTTCTACAAGCACTTCCGCTCCAAGGCCGACCTGATGGCCGAGGCGGCCGCGAGCGGGCTGTCTCAGACCGCGACCGGGGCAGAAGGTCTGGGCCCCGCCGAGTTCGTCGAGAGCTACGTCTCCCGGGAGCATCGCGACGGGCGCGGCGACGGCTGCACCATCGCGGCCCTCAGCGGCGATGCCGCACGTCAGCCGACAGACATCAAAGGAGAGTTCGCCGCCGGGATCGAGCAGTTGCTGACGGTCCTTCAGGCCTCAAGCGAAACGCCAGGGGGCGCGGATGCGGACCAGCGCGTGGACCGCGCCACGCTGATCGGCATGCTCGCCCGTTCGGTCGGCGCGGTCATGCTGTCGCGGGCGTGCCCCGACGATTCTCCGCTGGCGGACGAGATCCTCGATGTCTGCCGCAAGGAGATTCTCGCCTCGCTGGCGCACGTCAGCGATGACCAGCCGGCGGCACTGAGCCCAGAAGCCTGACCCCAGCCGACCGACGCAGGGCGCGACCACCCGAGGGTCGGACACTGACCACAAAGCCTGCGGTTTCAAGCCGCTGGAGCGGCATTACAGCAGAAGCCCTCTCGAAGGAGGGCCTGGCACCGCTGCCGAGAGCTGTTCATGCGTCGGCGACGAAGTCACGGCACACGACGCGAGAACGGTCGACTCGCACGTCACGACCGTGCGCGGTGGGCATCGTCCGCCGCGTTTTCCGTGTTCGGACCCCGGCGGTTGCGGCGGGGCCCTCCGGCCGGGAGCCGACGGCCGGGCTGCCGTTGAGGCATGCCCGGCCGCCATGGGAACCCAGGTGGGTGGGGGGATGGAACCCACCCGGGGTGTCGCGGCGCCGACGGGCGCCCTGTGGGGCGCTGTGGCCGATCGCGGGTGCGGCCGGGGCGATCAGAGGGCTTCGCTGACCCGGCCGATGTACTCGCCCAGTTGGTACTCGACGTCGAGGCCCTTCTCGGCGACCAGTGCGCCGAGGCCGACCGCACGCGCGGCGAATCCCGGCTGCGTCAGGGTGCCCGCGAACTCACCGAAGGCGGCGACCAGGTGGGCGTCCGGCGGCAGCGTCGCCCGGTTGACCTGGGACTTCGCGGTGGCGATTGCCTGCCGGTCGAAGGAGGCGAGACGGGCGACGGTCGCGTCGACGAAGGCGTCGAGTTCCGCGTCGGGCAGGGTCCGGGTGACCCATCCCCAGCGCTCGGCGGTGTCGGCGTCGTAGTCGGCGCTGGTCAGGATCGCCTCCAGCGCGCGGTCGCGGCCGATGGCGCGCGGGAGGCGCTCGCCGCCGCCTCCGCCGGGGACGAGGCCGAGGCCGACCTCGGGCTGGCTGAAGAACGCCTTCTCCCGGCTGGCGTAGCGCAGGTCGCAGGCGAGGGCCAGCTCGTTGCCGGCGCCGCGGGTACGGCCGCGGATGGCCGCGATGCTGACGAACGGGGCCTTGGTCAGCCGCAGGACCATGTCGGTCCACAGCGGGTTGTCGTCCTCGTGCTCGGGCTGGGGGAGGTCGGCGGCCGCGGCGGCGTCGAAGTGGTTGATGAAGAAGTCGGGGAGTTCGCTGGCGAAGACGACGACCTGGATGTCCGGGTCGTTCTCGAGCTCCGAGACGATCTTGTGCAGCGTCACGATCGACTCGGGAACCACCAGGTTCACGGGAGGATTCGAGAACGTGATCCTGGCGGTCCGCGGGGTCGTCCGCTCAAGGCGGATCGTGCTGGGCTGGCTCATGGCGTGGTTTCCATTTCGTACGGGGGTGCGCTTGGGCTTGTGTGGCCGTGATCGCGTCCGGCGACCACGGGGCTGTTGGGCCTGGCATGGGTGTCGGCGCCTTGTCCGTCGGAGCGGCACTGGCTGCGCCGCGCGTGCACGGGAGCCGTTTCAGCTGATGGCGAGCCAGCGGTCGGCTCTCATCATTTACATTACGATCATAATACAATAGGCTGAGAAGTGCTCGGCAGGCAAGACCCGACACGGGCCCAGGAGGCGCCGGCCAGCCGTTTCACGCGCATGGCCGACCGACGAATCGCAGATGCCGTGCCGTGGCGTTCCTTTGGCGGACGTGTCTGGCGGTTGGCCGGTGGGGGGCGGGTGCTTCTCAGGGGAGCTGCGGGTAGAGCACCGAGACGCCCCCGGACAGTGCTGCCTGGGCCTGGCGGGCGGCGTTGTCGGCGAGGATCTCGTAGGCACCGGCGGCGATGCCGTCCACGGCGATGCGCGCGATGTCGGCCGGGTCGGACTTGGCCGAGTCGACGGCACGGACCATGTCGGTGTCCATGTAGCCGACGTGCAGTCCGGCCACCCGTATGTTTTGGTCGGCGAGTTGCACGCGCAGGGCGTTGGTGAGTGACCACTCCGCGGACTTGGCGGCACAGTAGGCGCCTATCTCCGGGAAGCTGACCCAGGACAGGCCAGACAGGACGTTCAGGATCGCCCCGCCGCCGTTCGCCGCGATCTGGGGTGCGAAGGCGCGGACCACCGACAGGGTGCCGAAGTAGTGGGTGTCCATCTCCAGGCGGATGTCGCCCACGTCGGCGGTGAGCAGGTCGGCACCGGTGGACGACCCGGCGTTGTTGACCAGGACGGTCACGTCGCCGGTGGCCGCGGCGGCGGCCGCGACCGAGGCGGGATCGGTGATGTCGAGCGCTATCGGCTTGGCGCCGGGCAGGTCGACCTGGTCGGGGTTGCGGGCGCCGGCGTAGACGGTGGCGCCGCGGCTGAGCAGTTCGGCGGCGAGGGCCCGGCCGAAGCCCCGGTTCGCTCCGGTGACAAGGGCGGTGCTGGCGGAGAGGTCCATGAAGGTTCCCGGTGCAGTGGAGTGGAGATGACCAGGGCGCTGATGGCGTGGCCTGATGTGGCCCAGGCCAATTGAATTACGATCGTAATCGTAAACGGGCTGAGCCGGTGATCGCAACCGATCCGCTGGTGACCGACGGCTGCGCCAGGCACCTTGGCCGGAGCACCGTCAAGGAGACAGGCGAATGGTGCCCTAGATCCGCCGCGCTCTACCGCGACGTAGAGGACCCGGGCAAGGCGCCCACCGAGCCCGTGGCGGACCTGATCCGGGGAACGTCTGTACGCGCGTGCCACGAGGCCTGTGGTACGCGGCCTCCGCCGATCAGGGCACCGCTCCCTGCCAGGCGCATTCACGGTCAGGCAGCCGACTTGGCCGCTGAAGCCGCGGGTGATGGCGCCGGCGCCGCTACACGGCGAAGAGTTTCCCGGCATGGCCAACCAGGAGCTCGCCGACCTCATCCGGCCGGGCCTGACCCCGCACAGGCGTGTGTTCTGGAGGTCGCGTCATGCCCAGGAGCGACGGACTTCTGGCCGCCTCGGGTGCGCCACACTGGAGGGAGGCGGCCGATGCCGTCGCTTCAACCCTCCCTGACCGCCGCCAAGTTGCGGGAGTGGAGAAGGTGGCGCCCGTCGACACCGACCGCGTCGCCGTACGAGAGCAGTACATGGACCGAGCGATCCCCCCGAGTTCGTGGGCATCCCGGCCCCGGCCGTGACCTGCTAGACAGCCGCCCACTCCGACCTGCACTGGGCTAAGGTCACCGCACCGCTGAGGATTCTCGACTGGAAGGGCTGGGGGCGAGCTCCGGACGGGTTCAACGCCGCCACGCTCTACGCCTACTCGCTGCTCCAGGAAGAACGTCACGGCCTGCGTCCGCCAGTGCCGCCCGAAGCCCGGACCTCCTCCACGGAGCCCGGGTCACGCACATCGGGCAGGCCCACGGATCCATCTGCGCGACCTCCACGAGCGACGGTTGCAACCGCGCAGGTGACTCTGCTGCGAACTGCCCTAGCCAAACTGACTCGGTATCAGGCCGCATGACCTTGAAGAGGGGAAGGCAACATCTCAGATACTCCATAGTTTTTTGCTTCCATCAGGGGACCATGAGGAGTGCCCGCCAGGTCCGGTCCGGAGAACGGGTTGAACTGCTTCTTCCATTCCCAGACAGGAGCCTGTCTCACAGGAGCCGCGCGGCACACCCCCACCTGCTCGCCAGCCAGTGGGCGACCGCGGAGCGGACGTCCACTCAGGTACCTTAGCTACAAGGTGAGTTGCAGATTTCGAACAGAGCTGAGGGAGCGTGGAGAGCGGAGCGCGGAGCGATCGGCTCTCCACGCTCCTGACACCCATTCAGTGATCCACGGAGTGGATCACGTCCAACCCCCGCGGAGCGGTGGTTGGCCCCCCCGCCGCGTAGCGGCGGCGCGTCGTGTCTGCGGAGCAGACCGCGCGC
>NZ_JBIBHN010000053.1:0-26524 GCF_042957035.1 Streptomyces sp. NPDC008137
CCGTCCTCGGAACGTCGCGATGGGGTTGCGTACCGACTCGCTGTTCGTTGACGCGACAACCGCTGCGGGCGGACACCCCCCGACACGGCCCCTTCTCGCCGTGCGCCGGGTGCGGGCACGTCGTGCCTCAGCTGCGGGCATGCGTGCCTCCCCCAGTGCCTTAAGGGCCTGGGAGGCATCCCGCTACGCCGGGCTGCGCACGCCCCGCCCCCAGCGTCGACGCCGGGCACCTCGAAACGCCCGCAGCGGCACCAACGCGGTGCCCCTGGCAAGAGGGTGTGTCTCACACGAGGCGGTGGTTCCAACGGTCGGGTCGGGAACCTATCGTCAAGGTCATGTTCGCTGTCTACGCCGCCCGAATCGACCGCGACCAGCCGCTGACCGGCCTGGAGTTGGGAGAGCGCCCGGCTCCCGAGGCCCGCCCCGGCTGGAGTACCGTCACGGTCAAGGCCGCCTCCCTCAATCACCACGACCTGTGGTCCCTGCGTGGCGTCGGCCTCGCAGAGGACAAGCTGCCGATGATCCTCGGCTGTGACGCCGCCGGTGTCGACGAGGACGGCAATGAGGTCGTCCTGCATTCCGTGATCGGACAGACCGGGCATGGGGTGGGGCCCAAGGAGCCCCGTTCCATCCTCACCGAGCGGTATCAGGGCACGTTCGCGGAGCAGGTCGCCGTGCCGACCTGGAACATCCTTCCCAAGCCCAAGGAGCTTTCCTTCGAGGAGGCCGCCTGCCTGCCGACGGCGTGGCTGACCGCGTACCGGATGCTGTTCACCAACGCGGGTGTCCGGCCCGGCGACTCGGTGCTGGTGCAGGGAGCCGGCGGTGGTGTCGCCACGGCCGCCATCGTGCTGGGGAAGGCGGCCGGGCTGCGGGTCTTCGCCACCAGCCGGGACGAGGCCAAGCGGAAGCGGGCCGTGGAGCTGGGGGCCGTGGAGGCGGTGGAGGCCGGGGCGCGGCTGCCGCAGCGGGTCGACGCGGTGATCGAGACCGTGGGCGCGGCGACGTGGTCGCACTCCGTGAAGTCGCTGAAGCCCGGGGGCGCGCTGGTGATTTCCGGTGCGACGAGCGGTGACCGGCCGTCGCACGCCGAGCTGACGCGGATCTTCTTTCTGGAGCTCAAGGTCGTCGGGTCGACGATGGGGACGAAGGACGAGCTGGAGGATCTGCTCGCGTTCTGTGCCGCCACCGGTGTGCGGCCCGTGATCGACGAGGTTCTGCCCATGGATCGTGCGCGTGAGGGCTTCGAGCGGCTGGCTTCGGGTGAGCAGTTCGGGAAGGTCGTGCTGACCAATTCCTGAGTGTCCTCTGCGTGGCGTTGGCGGTCGGTCCGGGATGGGCCGGCCGTTTTCGTTTGTCAACTGGGGTTGACGGAGGTCTGGTGTCAACGTAGGTTGACGGTATGACCGAAGCAACGGATCTGGCCGAGCGCGCGGGTGACCGTGATCCACGGGTCGGCCTGCGGGCCGTCGCCGCGCTGCGCAGGCTGCTGGAGCAGTTGGAAGCCGTACAGGTGCGCAATGCGCGCAATCAGGGCTGGTCGTGGCAGGAGATCGCCGCCGAACTCGGTGTGAGCAGGCAGGCCGTGCACAAAAAGTACGGGAGGCATTGATGTTCGAGCGGTTCACGAAAGACGCCCGGGGTGTGGTGAAGAGTGCGTTCGAGCACGTGGAGGGGGGAGACGGGCAGAGCGTGGAGCCGGAGCATCTGCTGCTGGCGCTGCTCGATCGTGAGGGCAGTCGTGGGTCGTTCGCGCTGACCGCTCTCGGGCTCGGGGAGCGGCGGGAGTCCGTGCGTCAGGCGCTGCGTGAGGCGCGGCGGCGGGCAGGGCTGTCGCAGGCCGATACGGATGCGCTCGCCGGGTTGGGGATCGATGTGGCCGAGATCGTCGCCCGAGTGGAGGAGGTGCATGGGGTCGGTGCCATGTCCGGTGACCGGAAGGACAAGGGGTGGTGGTCCGGGCGGCCCTCGTTCGGGCGGGGTGCCAAAAGTGTTCTGGAGCACTCCTTGCGTGTCGCTCTCGCTCAGCGGGACCGGCACATCGGTGACGAGCACATCCTGCTGGCCCTGACCATGCGCCCCGGCGTGCCGGCCGAGGTCCTCGCCGACCACGGGGTGACGTACGAGTCCCTGGTGCGGGTGCTGTACGGGGGTGGCGAGGCCAAGGCCGGGTGACGTGGCTTCCCCCTCCGGTCGGCTATTTCTTCGGCGCGCGCAGCAGCGCTCCCAGGTGGGCTGCCGCCGTCGACAGATGGCGGCGGGCGTCGCGCAGTTGGCCGGAGGTGACGCCGTGGTCGCGGGCCGCGTCGCGGATGTCGTCCCGGAAGCGGTCGAGCAGGCGGTCCAGGTCGCGGGCGGGGTCGCCGGTGGAGTCCGCCGCGTCCTCGTGGGCCCAGGCTGGTTCGTAGGCGGCCGGGAAGTCCACGGAGGGCCCTGAGGGGGCCGGCGGCTCGGGGGTGGTCGGTCGGTGGGTGTCGGATCCGGTGGCGGATTCCGTGTCGGACCCTGTGCTTGTGCCGGTCCCTGTCCAGTCGAAACCGAAGTCCTTGCCGTAGTCCTTTCCGAACTCGCCCACCTCCTTGACCAGTTCGCTCAGGCCCTCGCGCAGGCCCGTCGGCCAGTCGCCGCGGGTGAAGTGGTCCTGTACCTGTTCCTGGACCTTGCGGGCGATGTGCTGCACCTGCTCCTGGGCCTGGGCCCGGGCCTGTTCCTGGGCCTCCTTGGCCTGGCGGCGGGCGCGCTGGGCGTCCTCGCGGGCGCGGCGGCTCTCGTCCTTGGCGCGGCGGGCCTGTTCCTTCCACTCCTGCCTGGCGCGCCGCATCTCCTCCTTGGCGACGCGCCACGCCTCCTTGTCGCCGTACGCCGTGAAGTCCCCGAAGGGGGTGTCCGGTGTGCCGGAGGTCTTGCCGCCGTGGCCGCGGCGGGCCTCGGTCGCCGCCGCGCGCATCTCGCGGCGCAGGTCGCCCGCGGCTCCGCGCACATCGGCCTGGATCTCGGCGGCCAGCTCGGCGACCGACTCCCGGATCTCCAGTTCCAGATCGGCCAGTTCGCCGCTGCGGTCGGCCAGTTCGGCGCGGCCGGCGTCCGTTATGGAGTAGACCTTGCGGCCGCCCTCGGTGGTGTGGGTGACCAGTCCCTCGGCCTCCAGCTTGGCCAGGCGCGGGTAGACCGTGCCCGCCGACGGCGCGTACAGCCCCTGGAAGCGCTCCTCGAGAAGACGGATCACCTCGTAGCCGTGGCGGGGGGCCTCGTCCAGCAGCTTCAGCAGGTAGAGGCGGAGGCGGCCATGGGCGAAGACGGGGGGCATGTCAGAGCACCTTCTTGTCGGTCGTGCCGTCGGCCGGGACGCCGGCGGCGCCCTCGCCCCGGCCGGAGACGGAATTGTCTCCCGAGTCGCTCCGGGGGCCGGCCGGTGGGTCCGTCGGTGAGTTGCCCGTGTCGGGTCGTGCGTCCCATGACTCGCCCTCGTCCTCCCCGGCCGGGCGGCGGAGCAGGGCGATCGAGCCGGAGACGGTGGTGGCCCGCAGGCTGCCGTTGCCCGCGCCGAGACGGCCCGTGATCTTGTGGGCACCCCACTGGCCGTGTACCCGCAGGCCGTCGAAGGCGTTGGAGATGGCGCCGCTCGCCGTGTTGGCCTCGACTTCCGCGTCCGCCGGGTACGGCAGGCGGATCGCGATCTCGCCCGAGACGCTGGTCAGCCGCACATCCGTGGGCCCGTCCGGGTCGAGGTCGATGATCATGGAGCCGCTGACCGATTCGGCCCGCACGGAGGGGCCGGAGCCCTCGACCACCGTGAGGTCGCCGGAGACGGAGTGGAACCGGAGGTCGCCGGTCACGTCCTGGGCCTCCAGGCTGCCGGAGACCGTGTCGGCGCGGACCGGGCCGGAGAGCCCGACCAGGGTCGTGTCGCCCGTGACGCCCTTCACCACCGACGGTCCCTGGATCCCGGAGACCACGGCGGCCGCGCCGACCACCCCCACCTCCACCCGGGTGGAGGCCGGGACGGCCAGGGAGACCACCGCGCTGCGGCGCCGGCCCTTGTGGTCCAGCCACTTGAGGAAGCCCTTCCAGGGCAGGTCCTCGTAAGCCACCGTGAGTGTGCCGTCCTGCTGGGTCACCACCAGGGGCGGGCCCTCGATCTCGGAGATCTCCAGGCGGGCGGAGCCTTCGTCCGAGCCCACCACGTTCACCGTTCCGTTGACGAGCCGCACGTGCAGATCGCTCACGGACTCGTCGAACGTGAGCTTCCTCGGTTCCGCGACGGACCGCTCGGACATGGTGCAGACCTCCCCGATTCAACGCGCCATAACGCGTCTTCTCGTATTCACGATATATCGTGGGTGAGGAAAGTCAAGGCATTCGTTGTAGAGGTGGGGGGGGTGGGTAAAAGTGTTCAAAAGCGGGTGATTCGCCCTAGCGTGGGACCATGCCGACGGAAGCCGGCCGTACCGGCCCCGCAGATCCCGCTGGGGCGCTGCTGCTGTGCCGGGCGGTGCCCGGGGCCGTCGCCCCCGTCGCCCATCTGCTGCGCGAGCCCATGCAGGTCACCCGCGCGGGCGACGACTGGAGCGTGCTCGTCCCCGAGGGCGGGCCCTGGCGGGACGGCGGCGAGCCCGTCGACCGGGTGGTCACCGGCTGGGCCACGGCCCTCGCCGTCGGCGCGCCCTGGCCCGTGCTCGCCCTGTGGTGGGACGCCGACCACGCGGGCTTCCTGCTGGCGTCCGGCTTCCGCCGCCCGGTCGGCTTCGTCTGGCTCGCGAACGGCGTCCCGGCGGGGGAGGACGAGGCGATGCGCACCTTCGCCGCGCGCGTGGGCCTCGATCCCGTCCTGGGCGTCCAGGCCCTCGAGCGGCTGGCGAAGGCCGACGCCGGTGCCGATGCCCGCGCCCGGCTGCGCGGCCTGCTGGCGGTCCTCGCGCGCGTGGGCGTCGCGCCGCCTCCCTCACTCGCGCCCGGCGAGCCCGCCGGCCGTCTCCGGGAAGCCGCCGCGCACCTGCCGGACAGCCTCCCGGTCGCCTGGCCGGGCCATCGCCACCTCGCGGAACGCGACACGGCCGACACGGCCGACCGCGGCGGCCGCCTCGGCCCCTGGCTGCCATGGACCGGCGACCCCAGGGCGCGTGCCCTGGCTCTCGCTCAGGTGGCGGCGGGCGTACCGCTCCTGGCCTGGGGGCTACGGCGGCGCAGCGGGGGCGGGGGCGGGGGCGGGGGCTGGGCCGTGGCCGGAGGGCTGCTGCTGGCCAACGGCACGCTGGGTCTGGCGTACGGCCTCATGTATCCACGCGACTGACCGCTCGCCCATCCACGTGACTGACAGCTCGGGCCCGGCGATGGCTTCCTACTCGTCGTCCTCGTCGTCCAGCCGTGCCAGCCACGTCGCCAGGCGCTCCACCGGCACCTCGAAGTCGGGGTTCAGGTCGACGAACGTCCGCAGCTGCTCGGCGAGCCACTCGAAGGTGACCTCCTCCTCGCCGCGCCGCTTCTCCAGTTCCTCGATACCACGGTCCGTGAAGTACATGCCGTCAAGGATATGTGCGCGCAAACGGCCGGGCCGCACCCCCTTGGCGGGGATGCGGCCCGGTCACGCAGGACGCGCGAGGGTGCTTACGCCTCGAACACCTCACGCACCAGCTGCTCCTGCTCGGCCTGGTGCCGCTTCGCGGAACCGACCGCGGGGGACGAGCTGTGCGGGCGCGAGATGCGGCGCAGGCGCTCGCCGTGCGGGACGTCGGCGCCGACCGCCAGGTCCAGGTGGTCGATCAGGTTGAGCGCGATGAACGGCCAGGCGCCCTGGTTCGCCGGCTCCTCCTGGGCCCACAGGTACTTCTCGGCGTTCGGGTACTTCTTGATCTCCGCCTGGAGCTCGGCACCCGGCAGCGGGTACAGGCGCTCGATGCGGATGATCGCCGTGTCCGTGGCGCCGCGCTTCTGACGCTCGGCCTCCAGGTCGTAGTAGACCTTTCCGGCGCAGAAGACGACCTTCTTGACCGCGGCCGGGTCGACCGACGCGTCGCCGATGACCGGCTGGAACTGGCCCGTCGTGAACTCCTCCGCCTTCGCCGCCGCCGCCTTCAGGCGCAGCATCGACTTCGGCGTGAAGACCACCAGCGGCTTGTGGTGCGGGTTGTGCACCTGCCACCGCAGGAGGTGGAAGTAGTTCGACGGCGACGTCGGCGTGGCGACCGTCATGTTGTTCTGGGCGCACATCTGGAGGAAGCGCTCCGGGCGGGCCGAGGAGTGGTCCGGACCCTGGCCCTCGTAGCCGTGCGGCAGGAGCAGGACGACGCCGGAGGTCTGGGCCCACTTCTGCTCGGCCGACGAGATGAACTCGTCCACGACCGTCTGCGCGCCGTTGACGAAGTCGCCGAACTGCGCCTCCCACATCACGAGCGCCTCGGGGCGGGCCAGCGAGTAGCCGTACTCGAAGCCCATCGCCGCGTACTCGGAGAGGAGGGAGTTGTAGACGTTCAGCCGCGCCTGGTCCTCGGAGAGGTATTGCAGCGGCGTGTACTCCTCGCCGGTGCTGCGGTCGATGATGACCGCGTGGCGCTGGCCGAACGTACCGCGCTGCGAGTCCTGGCCCGCGAGGCGGACCGGGACGCCCTCCAGCAGGAGGGAGCCGATCGCGAGGGTCTCGCCCATGCCCCAGTCGATGGTGCCGTCCTCGACCATCGCCGCCCGGCGCTGCAGCTGCGGCAGCAGACGCGGGTGGACGGTGATGTGGTCGGGGATGTTGACCTGGGACTCGGCGATCCGCTTGACGACCTCCGAGGTGACCGCGGTGTTCACGGTGACCGGGAACTCGGCCTGCGGGTCGGTGGGCTCCGCGGCGGCCGGCTGCGAGGTGGCCTCGCGGACCTCCGTGAAGACCTTCTCCAGCTGGCCCTGGTAGTCCTGCAGCGCCTGCTCGGCCTCTTCCAGGGTGATGTCGCCGCGACCGATGAGGGACTCGGTGTAGAGCTTGCGCACCGAGCGCTTCTTGTCGATCAGGTCGTACATCAGCGGCTGGGTGAAGGCCGGGTTGTCCGACTCGTTGTGACCGCGGCGGCGGTAGCAGATGAGGTCGATCACGACGTCCTTGTTGAACGCCTGGCGGAACTCGAAGGCCAGGCGGGCAACGCGGACGACCGCCTCGGGGTCGTCGCCGTTCACGTGGAAGATCGGGGCCTCGATCATGCGGGCCACGTCCGTCGCGTACATGGAGGAACGCGAGGACTCGGGGGCCGCGGTGAAGCCGACCTGGTTGTTGATGACGATGTGGACCGTGCCACCGGTGCGGTAGCCGCGCAGCTGCGACATGTTCAGGGTCTCGGCCACCACGCCCTGGCCCGCGAAGGCCGCGTCGCCGTGGATCGCCACCGGCAGGACCGTGAAGTCCGTGCCGCCCTTGTTGATGATGTCCTGCTTGGCGCGCGAGACGCCCTCCAGGACCGGGTCCACCGCCTCCAGGTGCGAGGGGTTGGCGGTGAGCGAGACCTTGATCTGCTCGCCGTCCAGGCCGGTGAAGGTGCCCTCGGCGCCCAGGTGGTACTTCACGTCGCCGGAGCCGTGCATCGACTTCGGGTCGAGGTTGCCCTCGAACTCGCGGAAGATCTGCGCGTACGACTTGCCGACGATGTTCGCCAGGACGTTCAGCCGGCCGCGGTGGGCCATGCCGACGACGACCTCGTCGAGGCGGGACTCGGCGGCCGAGTCCAGCACCGCGTCGAGCAGCGGGATGACGGACTCGCCGCCCTCCAGGGAGAAGCGCTTCTGGCCGACGTACTTCGTCTGCAGGAAGGTCTCGAAGGCCTCCGCCGCGTTCAGCCGGCGCAGGATGCGCAGCTGCTCCTCGCGCTCCGGCTTGGTGTGCGGGCGCTCGATGCGGTCCTGGATCCACTTGCGCTGCTTGGGGTCCTGGATGTGCATGAACTCGATGCCGGTGGTGCGGCAGTACGAGTCGCGCAGCACGCCGAGGATGTCGCGCAGCTTCATCAGGGACTTGCCGGAGAAGCCGCCGACGGCGAACTCGCGCTCCAGGTCCCACAGGGTGAGCCCGTGCTCGGTGATGTCGAGGTCGGGGTGCTTGCGCTGCTGGTACTCCAGCGGGTCGGTGTCGGCCATGACGTGGCCGCGGACCCGGTAGGAGTGGATCAGCTCGAAGACTCGGGCGGCCTTCGTGACGTCGTCGTCGTGGCTGGCGTCGATGTCCTTGAGCCAGCGGACCGGCTCGTAGGGGATGCGCAGGGCCTCGAAGATGTCGTCGTAGAAGCCGTTCTCGCCGAGGAGGAGGTTCGCGACGATCCGCAGGAACTCGCCGGAGGCGGCGCCCTGGATGACCCGGTGGTCGTAGGTCGACGTGAGCGTCATGACCTTCGAGATGCCGAGCTTGTTCAGCGTGTCCTGGGAGGTGCCCTGGAACTCGGCCGGGTAGTCCATGGAGCCGACGCCCATGATCACCGACTGGCCGGGCATCAGACGCGGCACGGAGTGGACGGTGCCGAGGCCGCCGGGGTTGGTCAGGGAGACCGTCACGCCGGTGAAGTCGTCCATGCCCAGCTTGCCGTCGCGGGCGCGGCGGACGATGTCCTCGTAGGCCTGCCAGAACTCGAAGAAGTTCAGGGTCTCGGCCTTCTTGATGCCCGCGACCACGAGCTGGCGGTCGCCGTTGGGCTTGACCAGGTCGATCGCGAGGCCGAAGTTGACGTGCTCCGGCTTGACCAGGGTCGGCTTGCCGTCCTTCTCCGCGAAGGAGTAGTTCATCGACGGCATGGCCTTGATGGCCTGCACCATCGCGTAGCCGATCAGGTGCGTGAAGGAGATCTTCCCGCCCCGGGCGCGCTTCAGGTGGTTGTTGATGACGATGCGGTTGTCGAACAGCAGCTTCACCGGGACGGCGCGCACGGACGTGGCCGTGGGCACCTCCAGCGAGGCGTTCATGTTCTTCGCGACCGCGGCGGCGGGGCCGCGCAGCACGACCTGCTCGGGGCCCGAGGGGGCCTCGGCGGCGGGCTCGGCCTTCGGCTTCGCGGCGGCGGCCGGCTTGGCGGGGGCCGGAGCGGCCTTCGCCGGAGCGGCGGCTTGGGCCGGGGCCTGCGCGGCGGGCTTCGCCTGGGCGGGAGCCGGCGCGGCGGCGGGCTTCTCGGCCGCCGGTGCGGAGGCCGCGGCCGGTGCGGGGGAGGCCTGGGCCGGAGGCTGTGCGGTGGTGGTCCCCGCGGCCCCCGCGGCCGCGGTACCCGCCGGAGCCGAGGCGGCGGCCGCCCCTGGCTTGTAGTCGGCGAAGAAGTCCCACCAGGCTCGGTCTACCGAGTTCGGGTCCTGGAGGTACTGCTGATAGATCTCGTCGACGAGCCACTCGTTGGCACCGAACGACGCGGCGGGGTTCTTCCCCGCTTGGTCGGTGTCGGTCGAGATGCTCGAGTTACTGGGGGACTGTGGCGACACGGCGGCAACCGCCCTCTTCCGCTTCACAAGATGATGGACAGCGGGAATCAAGGCTACGCCTCCCGGACCGGGTAGGTCAGGCCGGGCCCGTTCAACGTCACGCAAGTCACACTTCGCAGCGTGTTTCAGGGCTGGAAATGGCGGGAAACAAGCGTGGTTCCGCTTAAGGAGGGAAGGGCGGAGCGGCACCCGGGGCGCCGATGGCGCGGGTCTGTGCCTGATCACACGTGTCCGTCAGCGCGGACGCCCGTGGATCTTGAGGCTCCGCTTCGAACTTTACGTCAACTTGGCAGAGATGGAAGTCCTGGAAGAGTGACAAGAATCCGGCAACCTCGCTCGGATTCGGCCACTCCGATCCGACCGCCGTGCAGATCCACCGCCCAGCGGGCGATCGCCAGGCCGAGGCCTGTGCCGCCGTCGCTGCCCGGACCCTGCGGCCGCTTGGCGCTGCCGCGGTTGAACCGCTCGAACACACGGTGCCACTCGGACTTCGGAATGCCGGGGCCCTCGTCCAGGACCTCCAGCTCCAGCGACTCCGGCAGCGCCCCGCGCCGCGCCTTGACCGTCACCCGGCCGTGCGGCGGGCTGTGCTTGACCGCGTTGTCGATCAGGTTGGCCACGACCTGGTGGATGCGCTCCGGGTCGGCGTGCGCGGTCAGCTCCGGCGGGGAGACGTCGAGGTGCAGATGGACGTCCGTACGGGTGTGACTGCCCGAGCCGGTGGCGATGCCCGCGCGCACGGAGGCGACCATGTTGGCCTCCTTTAGCACGCCCGACAGATACGGCCACACCTCGAAGCGCCGCTGTTTCAGCGGTACGACGCCGTTGTCCAGGCGGGACAGGTCCAGCAGCGTCTCCACCAGCCGGCCGAGCCGCTCGGTCTGCTTCAGGGCCGTGCGCATCGTCTCCGGGTCGGCCTGGGTGACGCCGTCGACGATGTTCTCCAGCACCGCGCGCAGCCCCGCGATGGGCGTGCGCAGCTCGTGCGAGACGTTCGCCACCAGCTCCTTGCGCTGGCGGTCCTGGGCCTCCAGCTCGTCGGCCATGGCGTTGATCGTCACCGCCAGGTCGCCCAGCTCGTCACGGCGGTTGTCCCGCACCCGGCGGGTGTAGTCGCCCTGTGAGATGGAGCGGGCCACCGCGGTCATCTCGTCCAGCGGCGCGGTGAGCGAATGGGCCACGAACTGCGTAATGAGGAGCGTGGCGATCATCGAGAAGACCGTGATGAAGCGCAGCTCCGTCTTCGTGTGCACCGCGATCACCGACAGACCTGTGGTGATCAGCACCGAGATGACGACCAGCGCGCCCAGCTTGGTCTTGATCGAGAACGGGCTCACCCCGCCCCAGGGTTCCGGCTCCCCGGGGTTTCTCCGTGCGGCAGGCCCGCCGCTCATGGCGTCGGGGTCTCCAGGGCGTAGCCCACGCCGTGCACCGTGCGGATGCGCTCGGCGCCGATCTTCCGGCGCAGCGCCTTGATGTGGCTGTCGACGGTCCGGGTGCCGGAGGCGTCCGCCCAGTCCCAGACCTCGGCGAGCAGCTGCTCGCGCGAGAGCACCGCGCGCGGGGTGTTCGCCAGGCAGACCAGCAGGTCGAACTCGGTGGGCGTGAGGTGAACATCCTCACTGCGCACCCGTACGCGCCGCTGCGCGTGGTCGATCTCCAGCTCGCCGAGGCGCAGGATGCCGCTGCGCGGGGTCGCCGCGGCCAGGGCGGCCCGCTCCACGCGGCGCAGCAGCACGTGCACACGCGCCGCCAGCTCCCGCATCGAGAACGGCTTCGTCATGTAGTCGTCGGCGCCGACGCCCAGACCGACCAGCATGTCGGTCTCGTCGTCGCGCGCGGTGAGCATCATCACCGGCACTGGCCGGGCGGCCTGCACGCGCCGGCAGACCTCCAGACCGTCGAAGCCGGGCAGCATGATGTCGAGGATCAGCAGGTCGGGCTGCCAGGCCTCGGCCGTGTCGACCGCCGCCGGACCGTCGCCCGCCGTTTGCACGAGGAATCCCTCGGCGCGCAGGCGGGTCGCGATGGCGTCCACGATCGTGGCGTCGTCCTCGACGACGAGAACCCGGCGCTGTGCACCCGGGCTGGCCGTCGCCGAACCGCTGTGGGAGGTCTGTGTCTGCTCCATCGCCCGCCCCTGGGGTGTGCTTTCCGGAATCAGTGGGGTGATTCCTTCTGACTGGCTATGCCTGCGCATGGTTGCGATTGACGCTTGAATGATCGGCGTCAGAGGAGCAGCGTACGGGGAGTCAGTACGCCTTTGCTATCCAGGGCGGATGCCGAGGTGTACGACGTCGGGAACGCCCCGGGCAACCGGGATCTCTTCGGTACGCACCCGCTGGAACCCGGCATTCCGCAAGGTTTCTTCGAATTCCGGAGAGGGCTGGGCGGACCAGACGGCGAGTACTCCACCGGGTCTCAACACCCGTGCGCAGCTTGCCAGTCCGGCCGCCGAGTACAGATTTCCGTTGCCCTCCGTGACGGTCCAGCCGGGGCCGTTGTCGATGTCGAGGCACAGGGCGTCGAACGTGTCGGATGTCTCATTGACGTACGTCACGAGATCGGCTTCGACGATTTTCGCGCGGGGATCGGCCAAGGCTTCGGCGGAGAACGCGGAGAGCGGCCCGTCGAGGTGCCATTCGACGATCGCGTGCTCGCGTTCCACGACCGTGATCCCTCCCCAGCGGGGGTCCGCCGCCGCGTGGGCGAGGGAGAAGCCGACGCCGAGTCCGCCGATCAGCACATCCGGGCGGGCCCGGCCGGCCAGGGCGTCCAGGGCCGCGTCGACCAGCCGCCGCTCCGAGCGGCCGTCGGAGGTGTCCATCAGGAAGCAGCCGTTCGCGATGATCTCCAGCCGGTCGCCGTGCCGTCGCAGCACGACCTCGCCGTGCGGGCCCTCGCGACGGTCCAGTACATCGGGCGTGTCGTTCGAGGTGGGCATCGGAGCATCCTGGCAGGTGCGGGGACTCCGGCGCCAAGCATTACGCAGCGGCGCGGCGGACGCGGTGCGCGGGCTCTCGGGTTGCTGTGAATCGGCTCTCGCGTGGCGCCGGTCACAGACAGTGGGGCAGGTGTACGCGAAGGCTGGGGCACGACGGAAGGAGCGCCCGTTGTGGAACGCAACGCGCCGTCCGACGAGACGGCCGTGACGGCGCCGACGGGCGCGCGCGTCTCCGGCGCGCCGGAGGTGCTGGACGGGGTTCCGAGGCAGCGGGGCCCGCGGGAGAGCCCGGATGCGGGCGTACGGGAGCCCGGCCCCGTGCGGGAGCCCCGGCTCCGGGCGCCGCTGCGGCCCTGGCGGCTGCTGCCCACGCCCACGGGCGCGCCCTTCACCTTCGGCTACGCGGTCCTCCTCGGTGTCACCTCGCTGATCTCCGCGTACGCGGACCCCGCGCTGGTCCACGCCCTGCTCCAGGGCTCCAGCACCGATGTGGCGCACCTGGTGCGGACGCCGGAGCTGGTGCTGATCGGCAGCGCGCTGTGGGTCGCTGGCGGGGTGGCCTCGCCGTTCACGATCGCGTTCGTGCTGGTGCTGACCGCGCTGGAACGGCGGATCGGCGGCCTGCGCACGGCCGGTGTCTTCCTGCTCGGGCACGTCCTGGCCACCCTGGCGACCGAGGTCCCGGTGGGGCTCGCGGTGCTGGCCGGGCACCTCCCCGACAGTTCGCTGCACCGCCTCGACTACGGCGTCAGCTTCGGCGTCGCGGCCGGCACCGGCGCCCTGGCCGGCCTTCTCTCCCCCTGGCTGCGCGTGCCCCTGCTGGCCGTCTTCGGCGGAATGCTGCTCCAGGACCTTCTCGCCCTCAGCGACCCGATGACGAACTGGGGCCACCTGATCGCCCTGGCCATCGGCATCGCGACCTGGCCGGTGCTGCGGCGGTGGCGCGCGAAACGCGCTGTCGCCGGGAGCTGAGGGCGAGGCTCGTCACGCCGGAGTGTCGTGCCGGGCGCTGGTCAGCAGGGCCACCGCCTCCCAGCCCAGTGCCTCGTAGAGCCGTCGTCCCGCGGGTGTCCCGGACAGGACGCCGGTCCGCGCCCCCTGCTGGAAGGCGGCGTGCTGGAGCGTCCGCATGACGAGGCCGCCGAGCCCTCTGCGGCGGTGCCCGGGGGCCGTCTCGATCTGGTCGGCGACGGCGGTCTCGCCCGTCGGGGCGATCTGGCCGCGCGCGGCGAGGGAGCCGTCCGGCGCGGCGACCAGTACGCGCGTCACCCCGCCGCGTGACCAGGTGCGCAGCCGGTAGCCGTCGGGAACGTCCGGAACGTCGTCCGCCGCCAGGGGGACCGTCATCAGACAGCCGGGCTCGGGGTCGATCCACCAGCTCTCGTCCAGCCAGCCGGCGACCACCGAAGGATCCCGGAACGCCTTCAGCCAGACCGCGTCCCCGGTCACGTCGCCGGCCACCTTGCGGACGGCCGTCTCGTCGAGATCCTCGCCCGTCGCGCCGAACACATGCCGTGTGACGTGGCCGATCGCCCCCACGTCGATCGTGCAGCCCCAGGGCTCGGTCACCGGTGGAGCCGCCCCGCGCGAGACGACCCATCCGTCCACCCATGCCCGCACGGTCGCTTCCATGCCGCCCCCTTGGTAATGGTCATTTCCGTATTCTGCCTGTTACGGAAATCGACCTTACCCGCCCGCCCTTTCCTCGTGTCACGAGTGATCGCTCACAGCGAACGGCGGCGGGGGAACATCCGGCAGCTCCCGTGCATTGAGTCGGCATAGCTCAACTTGACTGCCGAAGGGGAGATCATGGCTGCTGAGTCCAAGGCGTTCACACCGCTCACCCTGCCCGTGCTGCCGCTCGACGGCGAGGTCGTGCTGCCCGGCATGGTGGTCCCGCTGGATCTGAGCGACTCCGAGGTCCGTGCCGCGGTGGAGGCCGCTCAGGCCGCTGCCAGGTCAACGCCCGGGAAGCCGCGGGTACTCCTGGTGCCCAGGATCGACGGGACCTACGCGAACACCGGTGTCCTGGGCACCGTCGAGCAGGTCGGCCGGCTCGCCGACGGCGATCCCGGTGCTCTGATCCGCGGCCGGGGCCGGGTGCGCATCGGGGCGGGAACCACGGGTCCCGGCGCCGCCCTCTGGGTGGAGGGCACCCGTCTCGACGAGACCGTGCCGGATCCGCTGCCCGGCCAGGTCACCGAACTGGTGAAGGAATACAAGGCACTCGCCACCGCATGGCTGCGGGGCCGCGGCGCGTGGCAGGTCGTCGACCGGGTGCAGGCCATCGACGACGTCTCGGCGCTCGCCGACAACTCCGGCTACTCACCGTTCCTGACCACCGACCAGAAGATCGAGCTGCTGGAGACCACCGACCCGGTGGCCCGGCTGAAGCTCGCCGCCCAGCAGCTGCGCGACCACCTCGCCGAGCAGGACGTGGCCGAGTCCATCGCCAAGGACGTCCAGGAGGGCGTCGACAAGCAGCAGCGCGAGTTCCTGCTGCGGCGTCAGCTGGAAGCCGTCCGCAAGGAGCTGCGCGAGCTGAACGGCGAGCAGGACGGCGAGGAGTCCGACGACTACCGCGCCCGCGTGGAGGCCGCGGACCTGCCCGAGAACGTCCGCGAGGCCGCGCTCAAGGAGGTCGACAAGCTGGAGCGGTCCTCCGACCAGTCGCCCGAGGGCTCCTGGATCCGCACCTGGCTCGACACGGTCCTGGAGATGCCGTGGAGCGAGCGCACCGAGGACGCGTACGACATCCAGGGCGCCCAGGCCGTCCTCGACGCCGAGCACGCCGGGCTGGAGGACGTGAAGGAGCGGATCACCGAGTACCTCGCGGTGCGCAAGCGGCGTACCGACCGGGGCCTCGGCGTGGTCGGCGGGCGGCGCGGCGGTGCCGTGCTCGCGCTCGTGGGGCCGCCCGGCGTCGGCAAGACCAGCCTCGGTGAGTCCGTCGCCCACGCCATGGGCCGGAAGTTCGTGCGCGTCGCTCTCGGCGGTGTGCGCGACGAGGCCGAGATCCGCGGCCACCGGCGTACGTACGTCGGCGCCCTGCCCGGCCGTGTCGTCCGGGCCATCAAGGAGGCCGGGTCGATGAACCCGGTCGTGCTCCTCGACGAGATCGACAAGGTGGGCTCGGACTTCCGGGGCGACCCGGCCGCCGCCCTCCTCGAAGTCCTCGACCCGGCGCAGAACCACACCTTCCGGGACCACTACCTGGAGGTCGAGCTGGACCTGTCGGACGTGGTCTTCCTGGCCACCGCCAACGTCCTGGAGGCCATCCCGGAGGCGCTGGCCGACCGGATGGAGATCGTCCGCCTGGACGGCTACACCGAGGACGAGAAGGTCGTCATCGCCCGCGACCACCTGCTGCCGCGCCAGCTGGAGCGGGCCGGGCTCGCCGCCGACGAGGTGACCGTCGACGAGAGCGCGCTGCGCAAGCTCGCCGGTGAGTACACCCGCGAGGCGGGAGTCCGGAACCTGGAGCGGTCCGTCGCACGGCTGCTGCGCAAGGTCGCGGCCCAGCACGAACTGGGCGAGCGGAAGCTGCCCTGCACCGTCACGGACGGGGATCTGCGCGACCTGATCGGCCGGCCGCACCACGTGCCCGAGTCCGCGCAGGACCCGGCCGAGCGGCGGACGTCGGTGCCGGGCGTGGCGACCGGGCTCGCGGTGACCGGGGCGGGCGGTGACGTGCTGTACGTGGAGGCGTCGCTGGCCGACCCGGAGACGGGCGCGGCCGGACTGACCCTCACCGGCCAGCTGGGCGACGTGATGAAGGAGTCCGCCCAGATCGCGCTGAGCTTCCTGCGCTCCCGCGGTGCCGAGCTCGAACTGCCGGTGGGTGATCTGAAGGACCGGGGCGTGCACATCCACTTCCCGGCGGGCGCGGTCCCCAAGGACGGCCCCAGCGCCGGCATCACGATGACCACGGCCCTGGCGTCCCTGCTGTCCGGCCGGCTCGTTCGCACGGACGTGGCGATGACCGGCGAGGTCTCGCTGACCGGGCGGGTCCTGCCGATCGGCGGCGTGAAGCAGAAGCTGCTGGCCGCGCACCGCGCCGGGGTCACCACCGTGATCATCCCCAAGCGCAACGAACCCGACCTGGACGACGTCCCGGCCGAGGTGCTGGACAGGCTCGACGTCCACGCCGTGACCGACGTCCGCCAGGTCCTGGAGCTGGCGCTCGCGCCCGCGACGAACGGGGCGGCGCCGGAGGTTCCGGTGGCCGCGTGACGGAGGCCGTCGGACAGGGAAGGCCCGGGTTCTCGTGAGGGAGGCCCGGGCCTTCACCGTGTGGCGGCCCTGTGTACAGGCGTGCCGTGACCTGCGGAATACTTGCCGAACTGCGGTGATGGCGGCAGGTGACGGAAGATTTCAGTACGGGGCGACGACCGAGGCAGGGGCTGACGTGCGGGACAACGGGAACGGCGGTGGGCCGGGAGGCGAATCCGCGCTGGCCGCGAGCGGTGTGGACCAGCCCGCCTTCCTCGCGCTGGAGCGTGAGCTGACCGTGCTGCTGCGGCGCGCTCGGGCCAACCAGGGCGAGATGGCCCGCGAGGTCCACCCCGACCTGGAGTCGTCCGCGTACGGGCTCCTCGTCCGGCTCGACGAGTGCGGCAGCCAGCGGGCCACCGAGCTCGCCGGCTACATCGGCGTCGGCAAGGCCACGATGTCCCGCCAGCTCCGCGCCCTGGAGGAGCTCGGGCTGGTCGCGCGCGAGCCCGACCCCGCCGACGGCCGGGCCTGGCTCGTCGCCCTCACCCAGGAGGGCCACGACCGCGTCCGCCGGGTGCGGGAGGCCCGCCGCGCCCGCTACGCCGGCCGCCTGGCCGACTGGGACACCCACGAGGTCACGGAACTGGCCCGGCTGCTGCACCAGCTCAACCGCGGGATGGAGAAGTAGGACCGGGCAGCCGCTCAGAACTCCACGTACACGGCCGTCGCGTCGTCGTGCCGCTTGCTCCTGCCCAGGAACGCCGCGGCGGCCTCCGACCGTTCCAGTGCCCGGACGCGGTCCACCAGTGCCTGCGGGCCCTCCTTGCGCACGAGGTGGAAGCAGTCCGTCCAGTCGCCCTCCGCGAACCGCTCCACCCAGCGCGTGGCGCCGTCCGTCAGGGCCGCCAGCGCCCGGACCTGCCGGCGGGGCAGGGTTCCGGTCACCGCCCGCGTCGCCACCGAGGGGTCGGCGGCCGCCGTCCAGAAGCCGCCCTCCTTGTTGCGGACCGTGGAGTCGACCAGCGCGTCCGTGGCCAGGGCCGAGCGGGGCAGCAGGGAGAGGCGGTCGTCGAGGACGGGAGTCACGACGCCGTCGGGCGACTCCAGCAGCAGCGCGGAGTCCGAGAGCACCAGGTACTCCACCGTGGCCGGGGACCAGCGGGCCACGACCACCGTGGCCTGCGGAGTCCTGGGGTGAGAAAGGTCACAGGTTGCGGCGTGCGCCTCGGAGGTACGCGCGATGGCGCGGGACAAGGCGTCGACCAGGGGAGCATCCGGGAGTGAAACGGTCAGTTCGGTCAGGGCTCCGCCGAGGCGTGCGGTGAACCAGGGGACGGAATGCAGACAGCCCGTCCCGGCCTTCGGCGGCGTGACACCGTCCAGGACGACGACCGAACCACCCTGCCCTGAGGCCGGTAGTCCGACACTGGCGAAGTCCTCGTTGGGGCGGTCGGCGTCTCCCGGCTCCGAGGCGAGTTCAGTACGCATCCAGCCAGTCTGCACGAGCCCTTCACAAGGGTCGCAAAAGGCTGGCAATGGTTGCGGGATCGCTGCGGCAACGCAGGTCAGACGCCTGTTTTGGGATGGAATGCTTTGTTCCGGGAAGGCGTGGTGGCGAATATTGCCACCGCCCGCCGCCGGCGTCCAACCGGCTTGCCGCGCAAGGCCGCTGCAAGGGCCAGCGGAACTTGCCCCTCAACTCTCCTCCGGGGTTCACTCCTTCGGGTGGCGGGTCAGGTGATGCGCGTGCGCTGCCCACCGGCGCTGGGAGGGTCGGGAAGCGTACCGGGAGTGCGCGCCAGTTGACGGAACGTCACCCGGGCCCATGGGTTCACGAGTCAGGAATGCGAGCACCGGTGCAGAAGACGCGGCCTCGTCGTACAGGCAAGCAGACGGCCCCCGCTCAGGGCACTGAGCCGACGCCCCCCACCGGCAAGGGCCGCCCCACGCACGTACGCAACCGGCTCATCGTCGCCGTGGCCGTGGTCGCCGCGGCCATCGCCGGTGCCGGCACCCCGTCCGTCCTGGCCGCCTCCGGGCAACTCCACGACTCGCAGGAACTGGTGACGCTCGCCGAGCAGACGCAGGACGCCCTCGGGCTCGCGCACTCCCTCGCCGACGAGCGCGACGACGTCACCTCCTACATAGCGGCCGGCCGACCCAAGGCCAAGGCCCCCTCCGAGCAGCGCAGCGCCCGGGTGGACCGGCAGGTCGAGGAACTGCGGGCCGACACCGACACGCCCGCCTCGCTCCGCTCGGACCTCGACGACATCGCCGCCGTCCGCCGGGCCGCGCTCACCGGCAAGAGCAGCGCGCTCGAAGCGCACCAGGCGTACTCCACCTCCATCACCGGGCTCCACCGGCTCGCCGAACGGCTGGCGCAGCAGACGCCGCCCCGCGCGGGCGCCGGCGCCCACGCCCGGGCCGAGCTGGACTCGGCCGTCCAGCAGGCCGCCGCGGCCCGGGGCCTGCTGCTCGCCGCCCTCAGCGTGCCGCGCGGCGAGACGGTCACCGACCCCGTCACCGGTCTGCCGGCCGAGACCTCCTCCGACGCCGACTCCCGGCAGCGTGACGCCCTGAGCGCCGCCGCCCAGCAGGCCCGGCTGCGCTCCGACGCGGCACTCGCCGACTTCCGCGACACCGCGCCCAAGGCGTCCCGCACCTCGTTCGACTCCACGGTCACCGGCACCGAGGTCAACTCCGCCGAGAAGTACCTCGCCGCCCTCACCGACCAGCCGACGCTGGCGGGAGACGAGCAGTCCGTCAACACCAAGCGGCTGGACGCGGCCCTCTCGGCCCGGGTCGACCTGATGCGCGGCGTGGAGTCCGCCCTCTACGACCGGAGCACCAAGGACCTCGAGGCGCTGCGCGACGACGACGTCACCGCGCTGGAGATCCGCATCGCCGTCCTCGGCGCGCTCATGCTGCTCGCCGTCGGCGTCGCCACGGGCATGGCCCGCAGCCTCACCCGGCCCCTGGCGGTCCTGCGGCTGGGGTCGAAGCGCCTCGCCGAGGCCGAGGACCCGGCGGCCGAGGAACCGGTCAAGTTCACCGGCCGCAATGACGAGTTCGCCCAGGTCGTCCGCTCCGTCAACGCCCTGCACGCGCACGCGGCCGGTCTGACCGAGCGGATCACCACGCTGGAGTCCGACCGCAAGCACCTCGTCGGCCAGCGCCAGAAGATGGCCGACGCACGCGAGGAACTGCGTGGCGAACTCGCCGAGTCCGTCGCCCAGCTGGAGCGGGTGCGCACGGCCATCGGCGGCACGTTCGTCAACCTCGCGCTGCGCACCCTCGGACTGGTCGAGCGGCAACTGGCCGTCATCGAGAACCTGGAGGAGCGCGAGCAGGACCCGGACCGGCTCGCGACCCTGTTCAAGCTCGACCACTTCGCGACGGTCATGCGCCGGCACAGCGAGAACCTCCTGGTCCTCGCCGGCACCGAGCACGTCCAGCACGCCGCCGGGCCCGTTCCGCTCGTGGACATCGTCCGTGCCGCGGTGAGCGAGATCGAGCGGTACGAGCGCGTTCGTATCGCCGCGCTGCCGCCGCACGCGCACATAGCCGGGTTCGCCGCGGACGACCTGTCCCACCTGCTGGCCGAACTCATGGAGAACGCAACGTCGTTCTCGCCGCCCGACCTGCCCGTCGAGGTCTCCGGCTGGCTGCTGGAGAACGGCGAGGTCATGCTCTCCGTCCAGGACGAGGGCATCGGCATGACCGAGGACCGGCTGGAGCGCCTGAACTCCCGCCTGGCCGACTTCGACCCGGAGGCGCCCTACGACCAGGAGGGCGAGGACGGTCTCGGCCTCGGCCTGTACGTCGTGGCCCGCCTCGCCCACCGGCACGGGGTGCGCGTGCAGTTGCGCGAGCAGAAGCAGGGCGGTGTCGCGGCCGTCGTCGTCCTGCCCCGCAACCTCTTCGCCGCCGCCCCGCACACGGCCGTCCCGTCCTCCGGCCCGCTCTCCGCCACGACCCACACCGTCTCCTTCCCGGGCGCCGACGCCGAGGCCAACTCCAACGTCCTGCACGGCCGCGCCGGCGGCGGGGACCCCCTGGTGGCACTGGCGGAGAAGGCGGTACGACGGGACGAGGCGACGGAGGCCGCCGAGCACCCGGAGCCGGCGGAAGCCGAGACGCCGACGGACGTCGAGACGCAGGCGGAAGCCGAGACGCCGGCGGAGCCCGAGGCTCAGGTGGAGCCCGAGGTGCCCTCCGCACCGGCGGAGACCCCTGCCGAGACCACGATGGAGCTGCTGCTTCCGGTGCCGGAGGGGGACCCGGAGCCGACGCAGCACGATTCCGCGGCCGCCGACGGCGGTTCCGCCCCACAGGGGCCACCCGCACTCGACCACGAAACCCGCACGGGGGGTGCGGGTGGGAACGAAGACGCCGAAGGCGAAGCCGAGGCGGAACACGAGCGCGTCACCGACAAGGGCCTCCCCAAGCGCACCCCGAAGATCACCGCCCAGACCACCGCTCCACGCCAGCGCAGCGGCTCGGTGGACGCCGAGGCTCTCCGCCGCCGCCTCGGCGGCTTCCGCCAGGGCGCCCAGGCCGGCTACCGCGAGGTGGAGGCGGAGATCGCCGAGCAGACGGCCTCGCACAAGCGGCCGGTGACCGGCACATCAGGACCAGTTGAATCCGAAGAAGCCACGGGGGGCACAGCCGAGGAGGCAAGCAGTTGACCGCTCCCAGTACCTTCGGACTGATCGGGCTGAGCAGTGAGGCCCGCAACCTGCACTGGCTGCTGACCAACCTCGTCGAGGAGGTACCCGGCATCCTGTCGGTCGCGGTCGTCTCCTCCGACGGACTGCTCCTGCTCTCCTCCGACGACCACCGCAACCGGCAGGCCAGGGAAGCCCTGCAGGCCCGCGGTACCAAGCGGACCGGCCCGCGCGGCTCCGCCGCAGACCTGGCCACCATCGTCTCCGGCATCGGCAGCCTCACCGTCGGCGCCGCCAAGCTGATGGACTTCGGCGGGGTCCGGCACACCATGGTCGCGATGGACGAGGGCAGCCTGTTCGTGATGTCGATCAGCGACGGCTCGCTGCTCGGCGTCCACGGCTCCGCGGAGTGCGACATGAGCGTGGTGGCGTACCACATGGCCCTGTTCGTCGGCCGCGCCGGCCATGTCCTGACGCCCGAACTCCGCAGCGAGCTCCGTAGTTCCCTGGAGCGGTCCCAGACGACGGGGAGTGCCCGATGAGCAGTACGCCGAAGCATCACCTCCCGGTCCGCGGCGGTGACCGCAAACCCGCCCGGGTCCGCCCCTACTCGCTCACCGGCGGCCGCACCCGGTTCGGCCACGTCCTCCTGGTGGAGACGTTCGTGGCGAGCACGGCCGCGCTGGAGGCCCCGGAGGAGCGCCGGGAACTGACCAACGGCTCCCTCTCCACCCGCGTGATGCCGGAACTCCAGGCCATCGTCGAACTGTGCCGCCGGATGCGTACGGTGGCCGAGATCGCCGCGCTGCTGAAGATGCCGCTCGGCGTGGTCCGCGTGCTCCTCAGCGACCTCGCGGACCAGGGAAAGATTCGTGTGTACGGCACGGGAACCGGCCACGGCACGGGCCGCCCGGACCGGGCTCTGCTGGAAAGGGTGCTGAGTGGACTCCGTCGTCTCTGACGCCGCTCACGGCGTCTCCGCAACATCCCCGTTCGTCCAGCCCGACGCGAGCATGCACGCCTGGGAGACGGACCGCACCCGCGCACCCATCGCCACGAAGATCGTGGTGGCGGGCGGCTTCGGCGTGGGCAAGACCACCCTGGTCACCGCCGTCTCGGAGATCACGCCCCTGCAGACCGAGGCGCTGATGACCGAGGCGAGCGAGGCCACCGACGACCTCACCGCAACACCGGGCAAGACCACCACCACCGTGGCCATGGACTTCGGCCGCCTCACGCTCGACGACGACCTGGTGCTCTACCTGTTCGGTACGCCGGGCCAGCAGCGGTTCTGGTTCATGTGGGACGACATCGTGCGCGGCGCGATCGGCGCGGTCGTCATGGCCGACACACGGCGGCTGAAGGACTGCTTCCCGGTACTGGACTACTTCGAGAGCTCCGGACTGCCGTACGTGGTCGCGGTCAACCACTTCGACGACAGCGAGCTGTTCGAGCCGGAGGACGTGCGGGAGGCCCTGACCATCCCGCGGCACATACCTGTCATGATCATGGACGCGCGTCGCCGGATCTCCGTGATCGAGACCCTCCTGGCCCTGGTGGGCCACGCGCTCGACGAAACCCCCGAGTAGAGGACAGCCCCGCATGCGGAAGATACTCGTCGTCGGAGCCGGTCAGTCCGGACTCCAGATCGCTCTCGGCCTCCAGTCGCAGGGGTACGAGGTCACCCTGATGTCCAACCGGACGGCGGACGAGATCCGTACCGGCCGGGTCATGTCGACGCAGTGCATGTTCCACACGGCACTGCAGCACGAGCGCGATCTCCAGCTGAACTTCTGGGAGTCCCAGGCCCCGAAGATCCAGGGGCTCGGCGTCTCGGTCGCCGCCCCCGGCTCCTGGGCCGAGGGTCCCGCGGCGCGTGCCATCGACTGGCTGGGCAGGCTCGACGGGTACGCGCAGTCGGTCGACCAGCGCGTGAAGATGGCCGGCTGGATGGAGACGTTCGCACAGCGCGGCGGCCAGCTCGTCATCCACGGCGCGGCCGTCGGCGACCTCGACTACTTCTCCCGCACCTACGACCTGGTGCTGGTCGCGGCCGGCAAGGGCGAGCTCGTCCAGATGTTCGGCCGGGACGCGGAGCGTTCCCCCTACAGCGAGCCGCAGCGCGCGCTGGCCGTGTCGTACGTCCACGGTCTGGGCCCGCGCCCCGAGCACCCGGACACCGAAGGGGTCCGCTGCAACCTGGTGCCGGGCGTCGGCGAACTGTTCGTCATGCCCACCCTGACCACCTCCGGCCGTGCCGACATCCTGTTCTGGGAGGGCATACCCGGCGGCCCGCTCGACGCCTTCGGCGGCGTCAAGGACCCCGCGGAGCACCTCTCCCTGACCCTGGAACTCATGGAGCGGTACGTCCCCTGGGAGTACGCGCGGGCCACCAAGGTCGAGCTGACGGACGCGGGCGGCACGCTGGCCGGCCGTTACGCCCCCACCGTCCGCAACCCCATCGGCCGCCTCCCCAGCGGCGGTCTCGTGCTGGGTGTGGCGGACGTCGTCGTCGCGAACGACCCGATCACCGGGCAGGGCTCCAACTCGGCGTCCAAGTGCGCCGCCGCGTACCTCTCCGCGATCGTCGAGCACGGTGACAAGCCGTTCGACGAGGAGTGGATGCGGTCCGCCTTCGACCGCTACTGGGCCACCGCCCAGCACGTCACCAAGTGGACCAACGCGATGCTCGCGCCGCCGCCGGAGCACATCCTGAACCTGATCGGCGCCGCCGGCGAGCTCCAGCCGGCCGCCGACCGGTTCGCCAACGGGTTCAACGACCCGGCCGACTTCGAGAACTTCTTCTACGACCCGGAGAAGACGGGGGCCTACCTGGCCGAGCTGTCCGGGGCGGGCGCGGCGTAGCCGTCGTACCCGTCGTCAGACCCGTCCGTGGCGTTCCGCGGAAGCTTCGGCGGCGCGTACCGCCGCAGGGGCTTCCCGGACGGGTCCGGGCGTACGGCGCCCAGGAGCGGGTTGGCCGCGATCGGCGACACCTTCACCTTCGCGCCCGGGCGGGGTGCCTGGACGACCATGCCGTCGCCGAGGTACAGCGCCACATGCGTGGCCTCGGGGAAGTACACGACCAGGTCCCCCGGGCGCAGCTCGGCGAGCGGGATGCGCTTCAGCCGCTTCCACTGCTCCTGGCTGGTCCGGGGGATGGGCGCCCCGGCCTCCGCCCAGGCCTGCGAGGTCAGCCCCGAGCAGTCGTACGACTTAGGGCCCTCCGCGCCCCACTCGTACGGCTTGCCGAGCTGCCGGACGACGTAGCGCACGGCTCGGTCGCCCTCCGCTGACGGTCTGCGGACGCTGCTGAGGGCGCCGGACGCCATGAATTTCTTCTGGGCCCTCGTGATCCCGTTCCTCTCGAACTCGGAGAGGGCGGCGAGCTGGTCGCGACTGAGGGTGGCGAGGAGTTCCTCGACGTCGTGCAGGCGTTTGACGACCTGGTCCCGTTCCTTCTTGCGCCGCTCGGTGAGGGTGAGCTGCGCGTCGAGGGCCTTGCGGGCCTTGCGGGCGAGGTCGTCGGCCTTTCGCTCGTCGCCCGTCAGGCGGTTGATCGTGTCGGCCCGGTCCTGTGCGATCCGGGCGATCACATGGCCCTGGTCGATCGCGTGCTGGGGGTCGCGGGCCAGCAGCAGGCGTACGTACGGAGAGATGTCGGTGCTGCTCTGGTACTGCTGCCGGGCCAGGCGGCCGACCTCGGCCCGGCTGTCGTGCAGGGAGAGCCGGGCGCGGGCCAGGGCGCGGTTCAGGCGGTCGGTCTCGGAGCGCTGCTTCTGCAGCTTTTCCTCGGTGGCGTTGTAGGCCTCGGTGGCCTGTTCGGCCTTGCGGTAGAGCTGCTGAAGGTCGGTCAGGAGGTAGGCGAGGGAGGCCGGGGGTGGTCCGGGGTCGGGTTTCGGGGCTGCTGTGGCGGGGAGGGGAGCGAGGGCTGTTGCTGCCATCGCCGTCGTACAGGCCAGACGCAGAAGGGTTCCTGACACGCCATCACCTCCGATGTAGGGGCGGCCTTCGGCCACCGGACATCGTGAGGATGAGGGGTGTGGGGGTGGTGTGTGCGGTAAGCCTGCGCGGTTCGGCGCAACAGGGTCACCCGTCGGCGTCGTCCCGCTTGCCGGGCGGCGTGGCGTGTGGCTTCGACCAGGGCCATGTGAGCCGCCGGGGCGGGACGCCCTCGGGGGCGTACTCGTACTTCCAGCGGTTGGTCAGGCCGGCCCTGCCCGGGCCGCGGGGGACGCGGCGGTAGACGAGCACGGTGGGGGGTCCGCCGGCGGGGTCCGGGACGGGGATGCGGTACGTCTTGGGCGGGTGGCCGGTGATGCCGAGCAGGACGGGCAGGGCCCTGCCGTCCATGGGGCCGCCCTCGAAGGGGGTGTCTTCGCTCTTCACGTGATCAGTGTCAGACATCCTCGGCGAGGGCCTGGACCAGGGCGTCGGTCTGCGGGTCACGGCGGGCCGTCACCGACAGCATGGCCACGAACTGCTCGACCAGCCAGTCGCGGAGGTCCTCGGCGGGGGGCTGTTTGTCCTCGTCGAGCCAGATGAGGCTGGAGGCCTCGACGGCCGTGATCCACATGCGGATGGTCATGCGCAGGCGGGGGCCGGGGGTGCTGACCTCCAGGTGGCGGACGATGTGCTCGGCGGCGGCGCGGCGTACGCCGTCGACGATGGCGGTGGTCCGTGAGGTCTCCACGACGCTGCCACCCTGGAGGAGGGCGCTGAAGCCGGCGTCGTGCTGGTCGACGAAGGCGAGGTAGCGGTCGAGGGCGCGGGACAGCCGGGGGAGGAGGGGGCCCTCGCGGGGTTCGTCGAAGCAGGTTCGGAGCTCGTCGGCGGCGGAGCGGAGGGCGGCTTCGTAGAGCTGCTGCTTGCCGCCGGGGAAGTAGCGGTAGACCAGGGGGCGCGAGACCCCCGCCGCCTCCGCCACGTCGTCGAGGGACACCTCCTCGGGGGCGCGGTGGGCGAAGAGGTTCAGTGCGGAGGTGAGCAGCTGGCTGCGGCGTTCCTCGACGCTGAGTCGCCGGTAGGCGGGGGTGGGGGCGGCTGGGGTCATGAGTCGCAGCGTAGTCGGGGGCCGGGTGCCTGCGGCGTCTGTGCGGGTTCGGTGGGGGTGGGTGTGCGTGCGCGTGGCGCCGGCCGGTGGGGGGGCGGGGGCGGGGCGGGGGGGGGGGGGGGGGGGGGGGGGGCCGGGGGGGGGGGGGGCCCCGCGGGGGGTGTTGGGGGCCCAACCCCCGCGGGGGGCCCCCCCCCCCCACACCCCCCACCCTGGCGGGGC
>NZ_JBIBHN010000054.1:0-22154 GCF_042957035.1 Streptomyces sp. NPDC008137
AAGTACCAGCTCACCCGGCGCGACTGGGAGGCCGCCGAACGCGAGGGACGCACCATCACCCGGCTGCTGACCAGGCTCAACACCATCCGGCGGGAGAACCCGGCCCTCCAGCAGTTGCGCGACATCCACTTCCATGAAGCGGATCAGGAGGCGGTGATCGCCTACTCGAAGCGGAAGGGTTCGAACACGGTTCTGGTGGTCGCCAACCTCGACCCCCACCACACCCAGGAGGCGACGGTCTCGTTGGACATGCCGCAACTCGGCCTGGACTGGCACGAGTCGGTGCCGGTGCGGGACGAGCTCACCGGCGAGACCTATCACTGGGGCAGGGCCAACTACGTGCGTCTCGAACCGGGCCGGAGCCCCGCGCACGTCTTCACGGTGCTGCGACCGTCCACCCCGCAGATCGGAGGGTCACCCACAACATGATCGTCAACGAACCCGTTCAGGACACCTTCGAGGACACTCCTGCCAGGGACCGCGACCCGGAGTGGTTCAAGCGCGCCGTCTTCTACGAGGTGCTCGTCCGCTCGTTCCAGGACAGCAACGGCGACGGCGTCGGTGACCTCAAGGGCATCACCGCCAAGCTCGACTACCTCCAGTGGCTCGGCGTCGACTGCCTGTGGCTGCCGCCGTTCTTCAAGTCCCCGCTCCGTGACGGCGGCTACGACGTCTCCGACTACACGGCCGTGCTCCCGGAGTTCGGCGACCTCGCCGACTTCGTGGAGTTCGTCGACGCCGCCCACCAGCGCGGCATGCGCGTGATCATCGACTTCGTCATGAACCACACCAGCGACCAGCACCCGTGGTTCCAGGAGTCGCGCAAGGACCCCGACGGGCCCTACGGCGACTACTACGTGTGGGCCGACGACGACAAGCAGTTCCCGGACGCGCGGATCATCTTCGTCGACACCGAGGCCTCCAACTGGACCTTCGACCCGGTCCGCAAGCAGTACTACTGGCATCGTTTCTTCTCCCACCAGCCGGACCTCAACTACGAGAACCCGGCCGTGCAGGAGGAGATGATCTCCGCGCTGAAGTTCTGGCTGGACCTGGGCATCGACGGGTTCCGGCTGGACGCGGTGCCGTACCTGTACCAGCAGGAGGGCACCAACTGCGAGAACCTCCCGGAGACGCACGACTTCCTGAAGCGGGTGCGCAAGGAGATCGACGCGCAGTACCCGGACACGGTGCTGCTCGCCGAGGCCAACCAGTGGCCCGAGGACGTCGTCGACTACTTCGGCGACTACCCGAGCGGCGGCGACGAGTGCCACATGGCCTTCCACTTCCCGGTCATGCCGCGCATCTTCATGGCCGTGCGCCGCGAGTCGCGCTACCCGGTCTCCGAGATCCTGGCCAAGACCCCGGCCATCCCCTCGAACTGCCAGTGGGGCATCTTCCTGCGCAACCACGACGAGCTCACGCTCGAGATGGTCACCGACGAAGAGCGCGACTACATGTGGGCCGAGTACGCCAAGGACCCACGGATGCGCGCCAACATCGGCATCCGGCGCAGGCTCGCCCCGCTGCTGGACAACGACCGCAACCAGATCGAGCTGTTCACCGCCCTGCTGCTGGCGCTGCCGGGCTCGCCGATCCTGTACTACGGCGACGAGATCGGCATGGGCGACAACATCTGGCTCGGCGACCGGGACGCGGTGCGCACGCCGATGCAGTGGACGCCCGACCGCAACGCGGGCTTCTCGTCCTGCGACCCGGGGCGGCTGTTCCTGCCGACGATCATGGACCCGGTCTACGGCTACCAGGTCACGAACGTCGAGGCGTCGATGTCCTCGCCGTCGTCGCTGCTGCACTGGACCCGCCGCATGATCGAGATCCGCAAGCAGAACCCCGCCTTCGGACTCGGCACGTACACCGAGCTGCCGTCGACGAATCCGGCGGTGCTGGCGTTTCTGCGCGAGTACGAGGACGACCTGGTGCTGTGCGTGAACAACTTCTCCCGGTTCGCGCAGCCCACGGAGCTGGATCTGAGCGCCTTCGAGGGGCGGCACCCGGTGGAGCTGTTCGGCGGGGTGCGCTTCCCTGCCATCGGCGAGCTGCCGTACCTGCTGACCCTGGCGGGCCACGGTTTCTACTGGTTCCGGCTCCGCGGGGACACCGTATGAGGGCCGCGTGAGGCCTGAGACGGCCTGCTGAGGCCTGACCCGCGGGGCAGGCCGCCAAACCCCGCGGCGGGGCGTTTCTCCTGCCCCGCCCGGGGCACGCATGAAGGACACCCCACCCGGTGACGCATCACACAGGGTGAAAGGACGCGACGTCATGTCGGAAGCCGTCACACGCACCGTCACCACCCCGCCCGGCCTTCTCGCCTCTCTGGATCCCCTGCTGCGGGAATGGCTGCCACGGCAGCGCTGGTTCGCCGGCAAAGGCCGTCCGGTCACCGGGTTCACGCTGGTCGAGGCCACCGAGCTGCTCCCCGCCAGTGCCAAGCTGGGCCTGTACCACCTGCTGGTCCGCGCCCATCAGCCGCTCGTGCCGTCCCCCGGCGCGCCCGGCCATCCCGGCGACTGCTACCAGCTCCTGATAGGCGTGCGCGAGGCGCTGCCGCCTCGGCTGGCGCCCGCGCTGATCGGACACGTGCCGACGGGGCCGCTGGCCGGCCGCACCGTCTACGACGCCCTGCACGACCCCCGGCCCGCCGAGCTGCTCCTGGAGGCGCTGCGCACCCAGGCCCGTATCGGCAGGCTCCGCTTCGAGCGGGACCCCGCCCAGGACATCCGGTCCGGGCTCGTGCCCCGCGTGGTGACCGCCGAGCAGTCCAACTCGTCCGTCGTCTACGGAGATACGTTCATCCTCAAGCTGCTGCGCCGGATCGTGCCCGGGGTCAACCCCGATCTGGAGCTGCCGCTGGCGCTGGCCCGCGAGGACTGCCCCCGGGTGCCCGCGCCCACGGCCTGGATGGTCGCTGACATCGACCCCACGGCGGACCCCGTGATCGCGGCGGGCCCGGCGGACCTCGCCCAGCAGCCGTATGTTCTGGGGGTGCTCCAGCCCTTCGTGCAGGGCGCCACCGACGGCTGGGAGCTGGCGCTGCGCGAGCTGGCCAAGGGCGAGGACTTCGGCGCCGAGGCGCGGGCGCTGGGGCGGGCCACCGCCGAGGTGCACACCGCGCTGGCCCGCGCACTGCCGACGGTCAGCCTCGGTCACATGCAGCTCCAGCTCATGGTGGACGGCATGCGCGAGCGGCTGGAGGCGGCCGTCCAGGCGGTGCCCGCGCTGCGGCCCTACGCCGACGGGCTGCGGTCGGCGTTCACGGCGCTCGATGATCTGGCCGCCGAGGGCCGCACCTGGACCGCGCAGCGCGTGCACGGCGATCTGCATCTCGGGCAGTGCCTGCGCTCACCGGCCGGCGAGTGGTCGCTGATCGACTTCGAGGGCGAACCGGCCCGGCCCCTGCCCGAGCGGCGCATGCCGCAGCCGGCGGTACGGGACGTCGCCGGCATGCTGCGGTCCTTCGACTACGCGGCCCGCTCGGCCGATCCGCCCCAGCCCGACTGGGCCGAGACCTGCCGGTCCGCGTACTGCTCCGGCTACGCGGAGGCCTCCGGCCGCGATCCGCGCACCGACCCTGTGCTGCTGCGCGCCTACGAGACGGACAAGGCCATCTACGAGGTGGTGTACGAGGCCCGGCACCGCCCCGACTGGCTGCCCGTGCCCCTGGCCGCCATAAGCCGGCTCTCCTCGTCCGGCCATCTGACCTGACTGACCCACCTGCCCAGGAGGCTGCGCCCGTGACCCCCCGCTCCGATTCCAGCGGTTCGCATCCGAAGAAGACGGCCGGGGAGAAGATCCCCGAGCAGCCGACGGCCGCCCAGCGGAAGAGTTCCGCGAAGAAGACGGCGGTGCCGAAACAGGCGGCGAAGAAGGCCGCCGCCAAGAAGTCGGCCTCGGCGCAGCCACCGGCGGCGAAGGCCACGGCAGCGAAGTCGGCTGCGGCGAAGAAGGCTGTAGCGAAGAAGGCCGTCGCAACGAAGGCCGTCGCGAAGAAGGCCCTCGCGAAGAAGGCGGAGCCCGCGAAGGCGACCGCGGCGAAGTCGACCGCCAAGAAGGTGGCCGCGACGAAGGCAGCCGCCAAGAAGGCCCCTGCGAAGAAGACGCCCGCGAAGAAGACGCCCGCGAAGAAGGCGACGACCGCGAAGGCCGCCGCCAAGAAGGCCACGACCGCGAAGGCGGCGGCCACCAGGACCACGGCCGCCGGCCCTCCTGCCACGAAGGCAACCGCCAGGAAGACCCCTGCCGAGGAAGCCCCTGCCAAGACAGCGGGCGCCAGGAAAGCCGCTGCCGAGAAGGAAGCCCCCGCTCAGGTCGTCCCGCCGGAGATGGAGATCGCCGTCTCGCCCGCCGTCGGCGCGGCGGACCGGGAGCGGCTGCTCGGCGGTACGCATCACGACCCGCACTCCGTGCTCGGCGCGCACCCCGTGCCCGGCGGGGTCGCGTTCCGGGCGTTCCGGCCGTACGCCCTGTCGGTGACCGTCGTCGCCGGGGAGCTGCGGGCGGAGCTGCACGACGACGGGGAGGGGTTCTTCTCCGGGCTGCTGCCGCTGCGGGAGGTGCCGCCGTACCGGCTGCTCGTGGAGTACGAGGGCACCGTCCTGGACACCGAGGACGCCTACCGCTTCCTGCCCACGCTGGGCGACCTCGACCTGCATCTGATCGGCGAGGGCCGGCACGAGGAGCTGTGGACGGCGCTGGGCGCGCATCCGACGATCCACGAGGGCGTGACCGGCACCCGTTTCTCGGTGTGGGCGCCGAACGCGCGCGGCGTGCGGGTGGCCGGGACGTTCAACTTCTGGGACGGCACCGGCCACGCCATGCGGTCGCTGGGCTCTTCGGGCGTCTGGGAGCTGTTCCTGCCGGACATCGGCGAGGGCGAGCTGTACAAGTTCGACATCACCCGCCCCGACGGTTCGAGGACGCTGCGCGCCGACCCGATGGCCCGCCGCACGGAGGTGCCGCCCGCGACCTCGTCGGTCATCACCTCCTCGGCGTACGAGTGGGGCGACGCCGAGTGGCTGGCCCGGCGTGCCGAGGCCCCGGCGCACGAGGCGCCGTTCTCGGTGTACGAGGTGCATCTGGCCTCTTGGCGCCCGGGGCTGACGTACCGGCAACTGGCCGATCAGCTCCCCGGGTACGTGAAGAACCTGGGCTTCACGCACGTCGAGCTGATGCCGGTCGCCGAGCATCCGTTCGGCGGCTCGTGGGGCTACCAGGTCACCGGCTTCTACGCGCCGACGGCCCGGCTCGGCACGCCGGACGACTTCCGGCACCTCGTGGACTCGCTGCACCGGGCCGGGATCGGCGTCCTCATGGACTGGGTGCCGGCCCACTTCCCGCGGGACGACTGGGCGCTGGCCGAGTTCGACGGGCGGCCCCTGTACGAGCACGAGGATCCGCTGCGGGCCGCGCATCCCGACTGGGGCACGCTGGAGTTCGACTTCGGGCGGCGGGAGGTGCGCAACTTCCTGGTCTCGAACGCCCTGTACTGGTGCGAGGAGTTCCACATCGACGGCCTGCGCGTGGACGCCGTCGCCTCGATGCTCTACCTCGACTACTCGCGCGAGGCGGGGCAGTGGACGCCCAACGAGCACGGCGGCCGGGAGAACCTGGACGCGGTGGCGTTCCTGCAGGAGATGAACGCGACGGTGTACCGCAGGGTGCCCGGCGTCGTCACGATCGCCGAGGAGTCGACCGCCTGGGACGGCGTCACCCGGGCCACGCACCACGAGGGCCCGAGCGGCTTCGGCGGGCTCGGATTCGGGCTGAAGTGGAACATGGGCTGGATGCACGACTCGCTCCAGTACATGAGCCACGAGCCGGTGCACCGCAAGTACCACCACCACGAGATGACGTTCTCGATGGTGTACGCGTACAGCGAGAACTACGTCCTGCCGATCTCCCACGACGAGGTGGTGCACGGCAAGCGCTCCCTGGTGTCGAAGATGCCCGGCGACTGGTGGCAGCAGCGGGCCCAGCTCCGGGCCTACCTCGGCTTCATGTGGGCCCACCCGGGCAAGCAACTGCTTTTCATGGGGCAGGAGTTCGCCCAGGGCGCCGAGTGGTCGGAGGCGCACGGCCCGGACTGGTGGCTGCTGGACCCGGGCTACGGGGCCGAGCCCGATCACCGGGGCGTGCGTGACCTGGTCCGCGACCTCAACACCGTCTACCGGGCCACCCCGGCGCTGTGGCGCCTCGACACCGACCCGGCCGGTTTCGAGTGGATCGTCGGGGACGCCGCCGACGACAACGTCCTGGCGTTCCTCAGGCTGGACCCGGAGGGCACCCCGATCCTGGCGGTGTCGAACTTCGCGCCGGTCGTCCGCCAGGACTACCGCCTGGGCGTGCCCGAGGACGTCCCCGCCTGGCACGAGGCCGTGAACACCGACGCCGCCCGCTACGGCGGCGGCGACATCACCAACCCCGACCCGGTCAAGCCCGAGGCGCAGCCCTGGCACGGCCGCCCGGCCAGCATCCGCCTGACCCTGCCGCCGCTGTCGACGGTGTGGCTGCGCCCGGCGTAGGCGGCCGCTGCCCACTGTGACACCTCTGTGACGGGAGGTGTGGCTTCCGCCACAGCCCCTCCCGTCAGGCCCTGGTGGGGTGGCGGCATGCGCCGTGCCACCCCACCGGGCCGTGGGGGCCGTCCGCGCGGAAGGGAGTGGCGGGCGTGCTGATCGGTCTCGGCATCTCCCTCGTCTGTGCCCTCGGCGCGCTCGTCGCGGCCGCCGGAGTCGTCGCGATGGCGTTCCCCGGCCGCCCCGAGCCCTGGCTGCCGCTGCTGCTGCGCCGAGCGGCGACGATGTTCGCCTGGGCGGCCGTGTCCGTCTACTCCCTGGGGTTCTTCGCCGTGCTGGAATCGGAGTGGGAGTTCGGCGAAGGGGCCTCCTCGGTCCCGGCCCGGGCCTGCCTCGACGACTTCGACCGGGACACGGTCCAGGGCCTCTCCCACCACCGGGCCTCGTACCTGCCCCTGCGCTTCGACTGCGTCCGCCAGGACGGCACCGTCTACACCGCCGACCCCTCCTACCTGTGGATGAACTGGGCGAGCATGTCCTTCGCCCTGTCCGCCGCCGGGCTCGCCATCAGCGCGGGCTACGCCACCGAGTTCCGCGCGCGGAAGGCCGCGGAGTCGACATGACGCTGCTTCCCGTCTTCGTGGGACTCGTTGTGGCCCTGGTCGCGCTGCGCGGGCTGCTGGCGCATCCGCTGCTGCCTCTGTGGGTGCGGACCGCGGTGTTCTGGGCGGTGCCGTGCTGTGCCGTGACCTGGGTCGTGATCATGACGGCGGACGACCCCGTGCTGTTCCCGGAGACCGCGCCCTGTCCGGCCGAGCCGATGCGGGAGGGCTTTCTCGGGGGCGGGAATGCCTGGGGGGTTTCCACGCCGTTTCCGCCGCGGGCCTACTGCGAGTGGGAGGACGGCACCACCTACGACCTCACGCCCGGCGCAGAGTTCGCGTTCTGGGTCTTCTTCGCCCTGACGGTCGTACCGCTCGCGGCCGGGTTGTGGCATGCCCTGCGGGATCCGAGGTCGCTGCGGTGACAGGCGGCCTCAGGTCCCGCAGGGCCTCGGAGAGCCCGTGCCGGCCGGGCTACCCGAAGTGTTCGGCCAGGGCCTTCGGCAGCTCCCCGGTGTGCAGCACGCCGAGCCGCTGGGTGGCCCGGGTCAGGGCCACGTACAGGTCGCTGGTGCCGTAGCGGCCGGGCTCGACCACCAGGACGGAGTCGAACTCCAGGCCCTTGGCCTGCCGCGGGTCGAGGAGGACTACCGTGCGCGTGAGGTCGGGTTCGGCGCCCGCCGTCACGCCGTCCAGCGGGGCCGCGAGGGAGCGGTGGAGGTCGCGGGGCGCGATGACCGCGAGCCGCCCCTCGGCCGGGGTGAGTTCCCCGACCGCCTTGGCGACCGCGCCCGGGAGGTCGTCGGTGGCCCGTGCCCACGGCCGTACACCCGTGGAGCGGACCGAGCTCGGCGGCTCGAACTCCGGGTGCTCGGCACGGACCACGGCGGCCGCCACGTCCATGATCTCGGCCGGGGTGCGGTAGTTGACGCCCAGCCGCGTGTGCTCCCAGCGGTCCTCGACGTACGGGGAGAGGATGCCCGCCCAGGAGCCGACACCGGCCGCCTCCGCCGTCTGCGCGGGGTCGCCGACCAGGGTCATCGAGCGGGTCGGGCTGCGCCGCATCAGCAGCCGCCAGGCCATCGGCGACAGTTCCTGAGCCTCGTCGACGATGATGTGCCCGAACGCCCAGGTGCGGTCGGCCGCCGCGCGCTCGGCGGCGCTGCGGTGGTCGTCCTCCTCGTGCCGCTCGGCGAACCGCTCGGCGTCGATGACGTCGTGCGCGGACAGCACCTCACTGCCGTCGGGGTCGCTGTCCTCCTTGTCCTCGAACTCGTAGGTCCGGGAGGCGTACGACACCTCCAGCACGCCCTGCGCGTAGGCGATCTGCTCCTCCCGCTCGCGCGCGGCACGCTCCCGGGCCAGCCGGTCGTCGTCGCCGAGGAGTTCGGCGGCCTCGTCGAGCAGCGGCACGTCCGCGACCGTCCAGTGCCGCGTCACCGGGCGGCGTACGGCGTCGGCGTCCTCGGCGGGCAGGAACTCCTCGGGCGCGGCGAGGAAGTCGGCGACGAGCCGCTGCGGGGTGAGCACCGGCCACAGCTGGTCGATGGCGGACCAGACGTCGGGGTTGTCGGCGATGTCGTCGCGGATCTGGGTGATGTCGCTGGGGTCGAGCAGGCTGGACCCGTCGAAGGGGTCGGTGCCGATCCGCTCGGCGTACAGGTCCGTGAGCGCGTTGAGGATGTGGCCCTCGAAGTGCTCGCGGGCCGCGTTGTGCGGCAGCCTGGCGGCGCGGGTGCGCTCGCGGGCGACGCCGACCAGGCCGTCGTCGAGCATCAGGACCTCGCGGTCGTGCTCGATGGCGATGACGGGGTCGGGCAGCGCCTGCCGGGCGCGCACCACCTCGGCGAGGACGTCGGCCATGCCGGCCCGGCCCTTCACGGCGGCGGCCTCGGGCGTGTCGGTCGCGGTCGCCTTCACTCCGGGGAACAGCTCGCCGACGGTCGCGAGGAGCACGCCGGTCTCGCCGAGGGAGGGCAGCACCTCGCCGATGTAGCCGAGGAACGCCGGGTTGGGCCCGACGATCAGTACCGCCCGCTTGGCGAGCAGTTCACGGTGCTCGTACAGCAGATAGGCGGCGCGGTGCAGGGCGACGGCCGTCTTGCCGGTGCCCGGACCGCCCTCCACGACCATGACGCCGCGGTGCGGGGCCCGGATGATGCGGTCCTGGTCGGCCTGGATGGTCTGCACGATGTCGCTCATGCGGCCGGTACGGGCCGAATTGAGCGCGGAGAGCAGCACGGCGTCGCCCGTCGGGTCCTCGTGGCCGGTGCGGGTCTCGTCCCCGAGGTCGAGGATCTCGTCGTGCAGGTGGGTGACCCGGCGGCCGTCGGTGGCGATGTGCCGCCGGCGCCTGAGGCCCATCGGGGTGTGGCCGGTGGCCAGGTAGAAGGGGCGGGCGACGTCAGCGCGCCAGTCGATCAGGACGGGCGTGCGTTCGGCGTCGTCGGTGCGCAGGCCGATCCGGCCGATGTGGTGGGTGACGCCCGAGGTGAGGTCGATCCGGCCGAAGCACAGGGAGCCGTCCACCGCGTTCAGCGCGGCGAGCAGCCCGGAGCGCTCGGCGACGAGGATGTCCCGCTCGAGTCTGGCCTGCATGGGCGTGTTGCCCTGCGCGAGCGCGTCCGTGACGGAGGTCTCGGTATCGCCGCGCAGCGCGTCCACGCGCGCGTACAACCCGTCGATGAATTCCTGTTCCTGTCGCAATTCATCGTCCGGAAATTCGGTGTTTGACAATTCCACTCCCGCCCGGATATACTGTGCTCACTGAACTTCGCGTGACTTCTTTCGAGCCGAAGTCACGAACAGACAAATATACGCAAGGAAATCCCCCGAGCGCAATTGCTCGGGGGATTTCCTGTTCTCCGGGCGGGTCGTCTAGAGCACGTCGGCCAGCTCCTCCAGCAGCCGCCGCTTGGCCCGCGCGCCCACCATCGACTTCACGGGCTCACCACCGCGGAACACCATGAAGGTCGGCATCGACAGCACCTTGTAGGCGTTGGTCGTCTCCGGGCTGGAGTCCACGTCCAGCCGCACCACCTTCAGCCGGTCGCCCGCCTCGAACGCGAGGGCTTTCAGCACCGGGGCCATCTGCCGGCACGGCGGGCACCAGTCGGCGGTGAACTCCACCAGTACCGGCAGCTCCGCGCCGATCACCTCGGCCTCGAAGTCGGCGTCCGTCACGTCCGTCACATCGGTCACCATCAATCCCCTCCCAGCTCGCACTGCGGCTCCGGACCGCCCGGAGCCTGAGCCTCGGCGGCCAGTTCGGCCCGGGCCAGCTGCCGGGCGACCGTGTCCCGGACGGTGGTCAGCTCACCGATCAGGGAGTCCAGTTCGCCCAGCTTGCGCCGGTAGACCGCGAGCGACGCCGGGCACGAGTCGCCCTGGGGGTGCCCGGCTCGCAGACACTCCACGAAGGGCCGCGTCTCCTCCAGGTCGAACCCGAAGTCCTGCAGCGTCCGGATCTGCCGGAGCAGCCGCAGATCGCTCTCGTCGTAGGTCCGGTATCCGTTGCCCGCCCGCCGCGCGGGCAACAGCCCCCGCGACTCGTAGTACCGCAGCGTCCGCGTCGTGGTCCCGGCCCGTGCGGCCAGCTCGCCGATTCGCATGCGTACGAACGTATTCCTTGACGCCCGCGTCAAGGCAACAGCGGTTTCCGCTCCACCGGGGAGGTCAGCACGATCGACGTCGTCGTGCGCCCCAGCGCGGAGACGCCCTCCAGGACCTCCTCCAGGTGCACGGTGTCCCGGACGGCGACCTTGAGGATCCAGCAGTCCTCGCCGACCACGTGGTGCACCTCGGTGATCTCGGGCCGCTCGATCAGCTCCAGGGTCCTCGGGTGCTTCAGGTTGTAGCCGCCGTGCGGATTGACGCGGATGAACGCCTGGATGCCGTAGCCGAGGCGGGCCGGGACGACCTGTGCGCCGTAGCCGCTGATCACTCCCGCGGCCTCCAGTCGCCGTACCCGCTCGGTGACGGCCGCCGGGCTGAGCCGGACCCGGCGGCCCAGCTCGCTGAGCTTGATACGGCCGTCGGTCTGGAGCAGCTGGAGGATCTGCCGGTCGAGCGCGTCGAAGGCCACCGAGGTTTCGTCGGCGGCGGGGCGCAGATGCCGAGGTTCTTTCGGCGCGGCGGCCTGAACTCCCATGGTTCCCCCTTCAGTACGTGAATGTACGCCGGGAGAATTATGGCCATGGAAAACACCCGGAACGTACTGGTCATCGGTGGAAACCGCTACGTCGGAAAGCGCCTGATCGCACGGCTGCGGGACGAAGGGCACCGGGTGAGCGTGCTGAACCGGGGGTCCTCCCCGCCGCCGGACGGAGTGGAGCAGCTGGTCGCCGACCGGGACGACGAGCGGTCGCTGACCGGGGCGCTCGGCTCGCGCGTCTTCGACGTCGTCGTCGACCAGGTCTGCTACACCCCGCGCCAGGCGGCGCTCGCCCGCGGCGTCTTCTCCGGCCGCACCGGCCGCTATGTGATGACCTCGACGGTCGAGGTGTACGAGTACGAGGACTCCCCGGACCTCGTGCGCGAGGAGGCCGTCGACCCGGCCACGGTGTCCGTCGATCTCGAACTGCCCTGGGACGACCCGGTGTTCCTGGAGGCGCACTACGGGGAGGGCAAGCGGCAGGCCGAGGCGGTCCTCGCGGCCGACGGCCCGGCGCTGCCGTACACGGCGGTCAGGGTGGCCCATGTGCTGGGCGGGGACGACGACTTCACGGGACGGCTGGCCCACTACGCCGAGCGGATACGCACCGGCGAGCCGATCGCCGTCCCGGCCGTGAACCGGCCCGCCACGTACATCCACGTCGAGGAGATCGCCCGCTTCCTGGCCTGGGCGGCGGGCGAGGAGTTCACCAGGCCGGTGAACGCCGCCTCGCACGGGACGCTGAGCACCGAGGAGCTGTGCGAGGCGGTGGCCGCGCACGTCCCGGGCGGGCGGGCCGTGTTCCGGCCCGTGGAGGTCGGCGAGGTCTCCCCGTTCTCCTTCCGCCGCTCCTACGGCATGGACAACGCCCGTGCCACCCGGCTGGGCCACACCTTCGCCGACGCCCGGCAGTGGTTGCCGCGTGCCGTCGCCGAGACGCTCGGAAAGGGCGACTGACATGCGGTACAGGACACTGGGCGGGCTGCGGGTGAGCGCGATCGGACTCGGCGCGATGCCGCTGTCCCTGGAGGGTCGGCCGGACGAGAAGCGGGCCCTCGCCACCGTGCACGCCGCGCTCGACGCGGGGGTGACCCTCCTGGACACGGCCGACTCCTACCATCTGCCGGGCGCGGAGCCCGGCCACAACGAACGTCTGCTGGCCCGGGCACTCGCCACGTACGGGGGTGACACCTCCGGCGTGCTGGTGGCGACGAAGGGCGGCCGCGGCCGCCCGGCCGGCGGCGACTGGACGGTGAACGGCCACCCGCACCACCTCAAGGCCGCCGCCGAGGTTTCCCGCGAGCGCCTCGGTGTGGAGGCGATCGGCCTCTACCAGCTCCACAAGCCGGACCCCGCCGTGCCGTTCGAGGAGTCGGTCGGTGCGCTGCGGGAGCTGCTCGACGCGGGCACGATCCGGCTGGCCGGGGTGTCCAATGTGGACGCGGAGCAGGTCCGCCGGGCGCACGAGATCCTCGGCGACCGGCTGGTGTCGGTGCAGAACCGGTACTCCCCCGCCGTCCGGGACAGCGAGCCGGAGCTGCGGCTGTGCGCGGAACTGGGGCTGGCGTTCCTGCCGTGGAGTCCGCTGGGCGGACTGGCCCGCAGCTCCCTGGACGGGCCGTCGCGAACGGAGGGAGCGGACCGCTTCGCCGCCTTCCACGCCGTCGCCGCGGAGCGCGGTGTCAGTCCCCAGCGGGTCGGGCTGGCCTGGCTGCTGACACGCTCCCCGGCCGTCATCCCGATTCCGGGGTCGAGCCGGCCCGAGACGGCCAGGGACTCGGCAGCCGCGGCGGACCTGCTCCTCGGCGAAGAGGAGCGGGCCCGCCTGGACGAGGCCGCCGAGCCTGACCCGGTCCCGGTCAACGGGGATCGCTAGTCGACCAGTTCGGGCGCACGGCGCCGCGGCGCCGCCTGCCCGGCCGGGGCCGTGCCGGAGAGCTTCGCGCCTTCGACGTCGAGGTTCGGAAGCAGTCGGTCGAGCCACCGCGGCGGCCACCAGGCCGACTTGCCGAGCAGGGCGAACAGGGCGGGGACGATCGTCATCCGGACCAGGAAGGCGTCGAAGGGCACCGCGGCCGCGAGGCCGAAGCCGATCATCTTGGCGAATTCGTTGTCCTCCACGATGAAGCCGGAGAACACGCTGATCATGATGGCGGCGGCCGCGGCCACCACCCGGCCTCCGTAGCGGAAACCGGTGACGACGGCCTCGGCGGGCCGCGCCCCGTGGACGTAGGCCTCCCGCATCCGGGTCACCAGGAACACCTCGTAGTCCATGGCGAGTCCGAAGACCACACCGATCATGAAGATCGGCATGGTGCTCATGATCGGACTCGGCTGGTCGACGCCGAAGACGTCGGCGAGCCAGCCCCACTGGAAGACCGCGACGACGGCGCCGAGCGCGGCGGTCACCGAGAGCAGGAAGCCGAGCGCGGCCTTGAGCGGCACGAGGACCGAGCGGAAGACCACCATCAGCAGCAGGAACGCCAGGCCCACGACCAGGGCGAGATAGGGCAGCAGCGCGTCGTCGAGGGTCTCGGAGAAGTCGATGAACATCGCGGTCTGGCCGGTGACCAGGACCTCGGCGCCGGTGTCCGCCCGGAAGCCGTCGGCGAGGGAGCGCGTACCGCCTAGCGGCACGGGGTCCGGCCGGGAAGGCCGGAATCCTCGCTTTTCAGGGCGAGGAGCATGTCAACTCAGCGTGGCCGACCCTGCGGGCGGCGCTCGAGGACGTCGAGGTGGAGGGCCGGCTCATCAGGGCGGGCGAGACGGTGACCGTTTCCGTGCAGGCGGCCAACCGCGACCCGCACCGCTTCCCCGACCCCGACCGTCTCGACATCCACCGCAAGGCCACCGGACACCTCTCCTTCGGGCACGGCGCCCACCAGTGCCTGGGCCAGCAGCTCGCCCGCGTCGAGATGACCGTGGTGTTCCCCGCGCTCCTCGCCCGCTTCCCCACCCTGCGCCTCGCGGTACCGCCCCAGGAGGTGCCGCTGCGCGGACGCTCCAACGTCTACGGCGTGATCAGCCTGCCCGTCACCTGGGACGAGGCGTAGCCCATGGGCGACCCACTCGAGCCGCTGCGGATCGAAGTCGACCGCGACCGCTGCGCCGGAGCCGGCATGTGCGCCCTGACGGCTCCCGGGGTCTTCGACCAGGACGACGAGGAAGGCCTGGTGGTACTCCTGCACTCCGACCCGCCCCCCGAACACCGGCCCACCGCCCGGATGGCCGCCGGCCTCTGCCCCGCCGGAGCCATCATCCTCGGGGGAAACGGCGACGCCGAGCGGGCAGGTCCCTAGGGGAGGAGGACCTGTCCGCTCGGCGTTCACGGACCGGGCAGCTGAGCGACGGGGGGACGTTCAGCCGCCCGGGGGCTCGGGGAGCGCGGCGCGACCGTCAGGTCTTGGCCAGCTCCTTCTCGCCGCCCTGCTCGGGCAGCTCGGCGTGCTCGTCGGACGAGCCGTCGTGGCCGTCGTGGCCGTCGTCCAGCAGCGTCTTCTCGTCGAAGGGCAGGTGGCCGGCGAGAACCTCGCCCACCCGCTCCTTGTCGATCTCCTTGGTCCAGGTACCGATCAGCACGGTGGCCACGGCGTTGCCGGCGAAGTTGGTCAGGGCGCGGGCCTCGCTCATGAAGCGGTCGATGCCGACGATCAGGCCGATGCCGTCCACCAGGGCCGGCTTGTGCGACTGCAGACCGCCGGCCAGGGTCGCGAGGCCGGCGCCGGTGACACCGGCGGCTCCCTTGGAGGCGACCAGCAGGAAGAGCAGCAGCGGGATCTGCTCGCCGATGGACATCGGCGTGCCCATGGCGTCGGCGATGAACAGCGAGGCCATGGTCATGTAGATCATGGTGCCGTCGAGGTTGAAGGAGTAGCCGGTCGGTACGGTGATGCCGACCACCGGCTTGCTGACGCCCAGGTGCTCCATCTTCGCGATGAGCCGCGGCAGCGCGGACTCGGAGGAGGAGGTGGACAGGATCAGCAGGAACTCCCGGCCCAGGTACTTGAACAGCGTGAGGATGTTCAGGCCGGAGATGACGCGCAGCAGGACGCCGAGCACGATGAAGACGAAGAGGAAGCAGGTGACGTAGAAGCCGAGCATCAGCACGGCGAGGCTCTTGAGCGCTTCCAGGCCGGCGGAGCCGGTGACGGCGGCGATGGCGCCGAAGGCACCGATCGGGGCGGCCCACATCACCATGGCGAGGATACGGAAGACGAGCCGCTGGATGTGCTCGATGCCGCGCAGGATCGGCTGGCCGGCCGAGCCCATGCCCTGGAGGGCGAAGCCGGCGAGCAGGGCGATCAGCAGGGTCTGCAGGACCGACTCGTTGGTGAAGGCCGAGACGATCGTGGTCGGGATGATGCCGAGCAGGAACTCGGTGGTGTCCTTGGCCTCGGAATCGATCTGCGCGTGGCCGGCGTCCTTGACCGCGTCGGTCACGGCGAGGCCGGTGCCCGGGTCCAGGATGTTGCCGACGACCAGGCCGATACCCAGCGCGACCAGCGACATGATCGTGAAGTAGACCAGGGCGATACCGCCCACGGCCCCGACCTTCGCGGCCTTCCGTACCGATCCGATGCCCAGCACGATCGTGCAGAAGATGATCGGCGAGATCATCATCTTGATCAGGGCCACGAACCCGGTGCCGATCGGCTTCAGCCCGACAGCGAAGTCCGGAGCGGCCAGACCCACCGCGATACCGGCAGCGACCGCGATGATCACCGCGATGTAGAGATAGTGGGTGCGGTCCCGCTTGGGTTTGCGTGCGGCAGGTGCCGTATCGGCTGCGCTGGTCACGGCGGCCCTCCTTGACGACGTCGTCGGCATCACCGGCGTGCGGCTCACGTCCGGGGAATTCCGGGAATCACAGAGCGGAGCTCCCGGAGATGCGTTATGGGGAATGCCGTGACTATGTCCTGCTCTGTGAGCGCGGTCACCCTTCCGTTCATTTAGTTCACAATCAGCCACGAGGCAGACTGACGACATGCGCTTCTCCGTCCCCCGACCCCGCAGCCTGGCGGCCCAGCTCTTCGCCATGCAGGCCGTACTGATCGCGGTCGTCGTGGCCGGATGTGCGCTGTTCACCTATGTCAGCGACCGCAGCCAGGCCGAGGAGGCCGCGAAGCGCCAGGCCAGGGCGGTGGCACGCTCCGTCGCCGACTCCCCGTCGGTGCTGGCCGCGGCCCGCGGCTCCGACCCGACCTCGGAGCTCCAGCCGTACGCCCTGAAGGTCATGCGGGACACCGAGGTCGACTTCATCACGATCATGAATCCGCGGGGCATCCGCTGGACGCATCCCGACCCGGACCAGATCGGCCAAACGTTCCAGGGCCACACCGAGCGGGCCCTGAGGGGCGAGACCTTCACCGAGACCTACACCGGCACCCTCGGCCCGTCGGTCCGCGCGGTCACCCCGATCAACAACGGCAAGCAGATCGTCGGCCTGGTCAGCGCGGGCATACGGGTCGAGGCGATCAGCGAGCGCGTGCAGAGCCAGGTCACGGCCCTGCTGGGCGTCGCCGCCGGGGCACTGGCCCTGGGCGCGATCGGCACCTACGTTGTCAACGCACGGTTGCGCCGCCACACCCACGGCATGAACGCGGCCGAGCTCAGCCGGATGCACGACTACCACCAGGCCGCCCTGCACGCCGTACGGGAGGGGCTGCTGATGCTGGACGGGCAGTACCGTGTGGCGTTGATCAACGACGGAGGGCGTGAGCTGCTCGGCGTGGAGGGGGACGTGGTGGGCAGGTCGGTGGCCGAGCTCGGGCTCCCGGCCCCGCTGACGGGCGCCCTGCTCGCTTCGGAGCCACGGGTGGACGAGGTGCACCTGACGGCGTCGCGGGTCCTGGTCGTCAACACCTCCCCGGTGTCCGGCGGCGAGCGGCGCGGTACGGTCGTCACCCTGCGCGATGTCACCGAACTCCAGTCACTGATGGGCGAGTTGGATTCCGAACGCGGCTTCACGCAGGCGCTGCGCTCACAGGCGCACGAGGCGGCGAACCGGCTGCACACGGTCGTGTCGCTGATCGAGCTGGGCCGGGCGGAGGAGGCGGTGGAGTTCGCGACGGCCGAGCTGGAGCTGGCGCAGGCGCTGACCGACCAGGTCGTGGCGGCGGTGAGCGAGCCGGTGCTGGCGGCACTGCTGCTGGGCAAGACGGCCCAGGCGAACGAGCGGGGCGTGGAGCTGATGGTGTCGGAGGACAGCAGCCTGGACGACGGCCTGCTGCCCGATACCCTCCCGGCCCGGGACCTGGTGACCATCCTCGGCAACCTGATCGACAACGCCGTGGACGCGGCGCAGGGCAGTGTGCGGGCACGGGTGACCGTGGCGGCGTACACACAGAACACGGCCGATGCCCCGGAGCTGGTGCTACGGGTCTCCGACACGGGCCCGGGGGTCGACCCCGAACACGCCGAGGCGGTCTTCCAGCGGGGCTTCTCGACGAAGCCGTCCGGCCCGGACGGACGAGGTCTCGGACTGGCCCTGGTACGGCAGGCGGCGCAGCGGCACGAGGGGACACTGTCGGTGACGGAGGCCGACGGCGGCGGGGCTCAGTTCGAGGTACGGCTGCCGCTGCGCGAGTCCGGCGCGGTCGCCGCAGGCGCGACATCCGGAGGCCCGGTGTCCGAGGGCTCTGGAGGCCCCGCATGACGAGCGACACGACACACGCGAACGCCATCCGGGTCCTGGTGGTGGAGGACGACCCGGTGGCCGCCGACGCCCACGTCATGTACGTCGGCCGGGTCCCCGGATTCGTCGCCGTGGGCAAGGCGCACACGGGCGCGGAGGCCCGCCGGGCCCTGGAGCGCACCCCGGTGGACCTCCTCCTGCTCGACCTGCACCTGCCGGACGTGCACGGCCTGCACCTGGCACGCTCGCTGCGGGCGGCCGGTCACCACGCCGACGTCATCGCGGTGACGTCCGCCCGCGACCTGGCCGTCGTACGCGAGGGCGTCTCGCTCGGCGTCGTGCAGTACGTCCTGAAGCCGTTCACCTTCGCCACGCTGCGCGACCGTCTCGTGCGGTACGCCGAGTTCCACGCGTCGGTCGGCGAGGCGAGCGGGCAGGACGAGGTGGACCGGGCCCTGGCGGCCCTGCGCGCCCCCGGCCCGGCCGCGCTGCCCAAGGGGCTGAGCGCGCCGACGCTGGAGCGGGTGACGATCGCCCTGCGCGACAGCGAGGGAGGCCTCACCGCCGCCGGAGTCGCGGAATCCGTCGGCATCTCCCGCATCACGGCCCGCCGCTATCTGGAGCACCTGGTGGACGCGGGCCGCGCGGCCCGCCGCCCGCAGTACGGCACGGTGGGGCGCCCGGAGTTGCAGTACCGCTGGGTCACGGGTCAATGACGGTTCACGGTACGCGGATCAATCCACCGCACACACATTGACCTGACTAGACCACTCAACTTAGGTTCACGACGCAGCCGTCCCGGCCACAAAGAAGTGCGCCCGTAGGAGGTTCGTGCCAGTGCGCCCCACCGCCGCCCTCACCCCGCTCCTCACTCTGGCCCTCGCCGCGACCGCCCTCACCGCCTGCGGCGGGGGCTCCGGCAGCGACCCGGACACCGTGAAGATCTCCTTCAAGCAGTCCACGGACAACTCCGTCAAGGTGATGGACACGTATCTCGCGGACATCAAGAAGCAGTTCGAGAAGGCCCACCCGGGCAAGAAGGTCGAGCTCGTCCCGATCAAGGCCCCGGACTCGGAGTACTACACCAAGCTCCAGCAGATGCTCCGCTCCCCCAAGACCGCCCCCGACCTGGTCTACGAGGACACGTTCCTCATCAACTCGGACATCACCAGCGGCTATCTCAAGCCCCTCGACCCCTATCTCGCCAAGTGGCCGGACTGGAACAAGTTCATTGACACGGCGAAGGCGGCGGCCAAGGGCGAGGACGGCAAGACGTACGGCGTCCCCGACGGCACCGACACCCGCGGACTCTGGTTCGACAAGGACATCTTCAAGAAGGCGGGCCTCCCCGCCACCTGGCAGCCGAAGACCTGGAACGACATCCTCACAGCCGCCCGCACCATCAAACGCGAGGTCCCCGGCACGATCCCCCTCAACGTCTACACGGGCAAACCGGTCGGCGAGGCCGCCACCATGCAGACCTTCGAGATGCTGCTCTACGGCACCAACGACGGCACCACGGACCCCCTCTACGACAAGTCGAGCAAGAAGTGGATCGCCGGCGGCCAGGCCTTCAAGGACGCGCTCTCCTTCGTCGAGACGGTCTACAAGGAGAGACTCGGCCCGGACGTCTCCGACGCGCTCGACCCGAACGTCATGACCCGGGTCCGCGGCGAGTGGCTCCCGCAGGGCAAGCTCGGCATCGCCCTCGACGGCTCCTGGCTGCCGCAGGACTGGCTGCCCGGCAGCGGCCACGAGTGGCCCGAGTGGTCTCAGAAGCTGGGCCTGGCCGCCATGCCGACCCAGAACGGCCAGGCGCCCGGCAAGGTGAGCATGTCCGGCGGCTGGACCTGGTCGATCCCGGCCAAGGCGGGCAACCCGGACCTGGCGTTCGAGTTCATCAAGACGATGCAGACCAAGGCCAACGCGCAGAAGTGGTACGTCGCCAACTCCGGCATCGCGGTCCGCGAGGACGTGGCGAAGGACCCCGCGTACGCCACGGCCCAGCCCGGCATCAAGTTCTTCACCGACCTCGTGGCGAACACCCACTACCGCCCCGCCTACCCCGCCTACCCCAAGGTCTCCGTGGCCGTCCAGGAGGCGATGGAGGGCGTGACGACGGGCGACACATCGGTGGACGAGGCGACGAGCGCCTACACGGACGCGCTCAAGGACGCGACGGACAACCAGGTGGCCGAACGGTGAGCGAGGCCCGATGACCACCACGGCACCGCACCCCCGGCCCACCCAGACGCTCAAGGACACGCACCCGGCACCCGGCCCCCGCCTGCCCCTGCGCGTCCTGCCCCTGACCCCCGCGGTCGTCCTGCTCCTCCTCTTCCTGGCCGGCCCGATCGCCTACTGCGTCTACATCGCCTTCACCGATCTCCAACTGACCGGCCAGGCGCGGGAGTCGTTCGTAGGCCTCGACAACTTCACCCGGGCCTTCGGCGACGAGGCGTTCCTGAACGCCGTATGGCTGACGCTGGTGTTCACGGTCCTCTCCTCCCTCATCGGACAGAACACCCTGGGTCTGGCCCTGGCCGCGCTGATGCGGCGCGCGTCGCAACCGGTCCGCACGCTCACCGGCGGCATCGTCGTCACGGCATGGGTCCTGCCGGAGGTCGTGGCGGGCTTCCTGCTCTACGCCTTCTTCCGCCGCGAGGGCACCCTGAACGCCATCCTGGACTGGCTGCACCTGCCCTCCCAGAACTGGCTGTTCACACTCCCGATCCTGGCGGTCTCCTTCGCGAACGTCTGGCGCGGCACGGCGTTCTCCATGCTGGTCTACTCGGCGGCCCTGAACGAGATCCCCCAGGAGATCACCGAAGCCGCGGAGGTCGACGGGGCCGGGGGCTGGCGCCGCATGTGGCACATCACCCTGCCCATGATCCGCCGGTCCATCGGCACGAACCTGATGCTCAACACCCTCCAGACCCTCTCGGTCTTCGGTCTGATCTGGGTCATGACCAGGGGCGGCCCCGGCGGCAGAAGCCAGACACTGCCCCTCTTCATGTACGAACAGGCCTTCCAGAACAGCCTGATCGGCTACGGCACCGCGGTAGCCCTCCTGCTGCTCCTGGTCGGCTCCCTCTTCTCTCTCATCTACCTGCGCCTGCTCCGGACGGAGGTCTGACCGGCCATGGCCCTCACCCTCTCCTCCCGCCGCACGACCCGCCGTCTGGCGGCCGACGCGGGACTCCTGGTGGCCGCCGCGGCCTTCGTCCTCCCCCTGGCCTGGGTGGTCCTGTCCGCCCTCGATCCCCACGCGGGCCTCCGGGTGAAGGCCCCCGACGGCCTCACCCTGGACAACTTCGACGCGATCCTGACCCCCGAGATCACCTTCACCCCCCTCCTCAACAGCCTGATCCTCTGCGGCGGCGCGACCCTGCTCACGGTGGCCTCAGCCGCCCTCGCGGCCTACCCGCTCTCCCGCTTCCGCTCCCGCTTCAACCGCCCGTTCCTGCTGACGATCCTCTTCGCCACCAGCCTGCCCATCACGGCGATCATGGTCCCGGTCTACGCCCTCTTCGTCCAAGTGGACCTGATCGACACCACGCAGGGCACGATCTTCTTCTTCGCCGCGTCCCAACTCCCCTTCGCCATCTGGCTGATGAAGAACTTCATGGACGGCGTACCAAGAGAACTGGAAGAAGCGGCGTGGACGGACGGGGCATCGGCGTTCCAGTCCCTCATCCGCATCGTCCTGCCCCTCATGGGCCCCGGCGTGGCCGTCGTGACGGTCTTCTCCTTCGTCATGATGTGGGGAAACTTCTTCGTCCCCTTCATGCTCCTGCTCACCCCCGACCAGATGCCGGCGTCCGTCAGCATCAACGACTTCTTCGGCAACCGGGGCATGGTGGCGTACGGCCAACTGGCCGCGTTCTCGATCATCTACTCGACGCCGGTCATCCTCCTGTACGTACTGATAGCCCGCCGCCTGGGAGGGGGCTTCGCCCTGGGCGGGGCGGTCAAGGGCTGAACGCGTCGGTGCTGGGGTCGGGGCCTTGCGCAACCCGGCGTAGCGGGGTGCCTCCCCCACTCTCGGCTTCGCTCGAGCGGGGGGACCCCCACCGCCCACCCGTGCCGCCCCTAGCGGCACGCATGCCCGCAGCTGGGGCGGCGCGGCCCGCACCCGCGCACGGCGAGAAGGGGCCGTGTCGGGGGGTGTCCGCCCGCAGCGGTTGTCGCGTCAACGAACAGCGAGTCGGTACGCAACCCCATCGCGACGT
>NZ_JBIBHN010000055.1:0-22056 GCF_042957035.1 Streptomyces sp. NPDC008137
CTCGGCGGCAACATGGGCGACAGGGCGTCCGGTGCGGACACGTTCAACCAGCAGCCGCCTGCCATGGACGGTCAGCCGGGCATTACGGTGGAACACGAAGGCCTCCGTGCGGTGAAGATTCGACACCTCCACCACACACGGAGGCCTTCGCCGTGATCAAGCCCGTCTGGCGTTAACAACGCTCGTGATCAATACACCTAGGGCGTCCAGAACAACCGGGATATTCAGAACATCCGGAACGTCCAGAACATCGAGACGTCTAGAACACCGACTCGGCCTCGTCCATCCGGTCCTTCGGCACCGTCTTCAGCTCGGTCACGGCCTCCGCGAGCGGCACCATCACGATGTCCGTCCCGCGCAGCGCGGTCATCCGGCCGAAGCGGCCCTGGTGCGCCGCCTCCACCGCGTGCCAGCCGAACCGGGTGGCGAGCACCCGGTCGTAGGCGGTCGGTGAGCCGCCGCGCTGGACGTGGCCGAGAATGACAGGCTTGGCCTCCTTGCCGAGTCGCCTCTCCAGCTCATGGGCGAGTGCCGTGCCGATGCCCTGGAAGCGCTCGTGACCGAACTTGTCGATCGCGCCCTTGCCGTAGTCCATGGTGCCGTCGGCGGGGTGGGCGCCCTCGGCGACGGCGACGACCGCGAACTTCTTGCCGCGGGCGAAGCGCTCCTCGACCATCTTGACTAGATCGGCCGGATCGAACGGCCGCTCCGGCAGACAGATGCCGTGCGCACCCGCCGCCATGCCGGACTCCAGCGCGATCCATCCGGCGTGCCGGCCCATGACCTCCACCACCATCACCCGCTGGTGGGACTCGGCGGTCGTCTTGAGACGGTCCATCGCCTCGGTGGCGACCCCCACGGCCGTGTCGAAGCCGAAGGTGCGGTCCGTGGAGGAGATGTCGTTGTCGATCGTCTTCGGGACGCCCACGACCGGCAGGCCCGCGTCGGACAGCATCCGGGCCGCCGTCAGCGTGCCCTCGCCGCCGATCGGGATCAGCGCGTCGATCCCGAACTCGTGGATCATGTCGGAGGCGTTCTCGCACGCCTCGCGGAGCCGGTCGCGCTCCAGCCTGGACGAGCCGAGGATGGTGCCGCCGCGGGCCAGGATGCCGCTGACCGCGTTGAGGTCGAGGGCGCGGTAGCGGCCGTCCAGCAGGCCCGAGTAGCCGTCCTCGAAGCCGATGACCTCGTCGCCGTAGTTGTCGACCGCCCGGTGCACGACCGACCGGATCACGGCGTTCAGGCCGGGGCAGTCGCCGCCTGCGGTGAGAACTCCGATACGCATCGTGCTGTGTCTCCTGCTCGCTGTTGACACCGGTGAGCTTCTGCCGATTGTTTCACGCTCCCCGGCCCGGCGGGGTACCCGACTCTGACGGGCGCCTTATCCATCGGCGGAGGTATTGTCAAGGCGGTTCCGCTCACCTCGATGGGCGATTTTTCGACGTCCGCAGAGACTCGATGTCCCACAGAACATCGCGAACAGAGACATCCCGATCAGAGACATCCCGATCAGAGACATGCCACCGAGACGAAACGGAGAGCGCGCGTGACCCGCAGCGTGTACGTGACCGGCATCGACCGCGGCGACGGCCGTCAGGTCGTCGAACTGGGGGTCATGGAGCTCCTCACCCGGCAGGTGGACCGGGTCGGTGTCTTCCGCCCCCTCGTCCACGACGGGCCCGACCGCCTCTTCGAGCTGCTGCGCGCCCGCTACCGGCTCACCCAGGACGCGTCGACCGTCTACGGCATGGACTACCAGGAGGCGTCCGCCCTCCAGGCCGAGGCAGGCACGGACGAGCTGGTGTCCACGCTGGTCGAACGGTTCCACCTGGTCGCCCGCGAGTACGACGTGGTCCTGGTCCTCGGCACCGACTTCGCCGACACCCAGCTCCCGGACGAACTGTCGCTGAACGCCCGGCTGGCGAACGAGTTCGGCGCGTCCGTGATCCCGGTCGTGGGCGGCCGCAAGCAGACCGTCGAGTCGGTGCTCGCCGAGACGCGCAACGCCTACCGGGCCTACGACACGCTGGGCTGCGACGTCCTGGCCATGGTCACCAACCGGGTCGCCCGCGAGGACCGCGACGAGATCGCCCGCCGGCTCGACTCCCGGCTCCCCGCGCCCTGTTACGTCCTGCCCGACGAGCCCGCGCTGTCCGCCCCGACCGTCTCGCAGATCAGCCACGCGCTCGGCGGCAGGGTGGTGCTCGGCGACGACTCGGGGCTCGCCCGGGACGTGCTCGGCTTCGTCTTCGGCGGTGCGATGCTGCCGAACTTCCTGGGCGCCCTGACCCCGGGCTGCCTCGTCGTCACCCCGGGCGACCGGGCCGACCTGGTCGTCGGCGCGCTCGCCGCGCACAGCGCCGGCACCCCGCCGATAGCCGGGGTGCTGCTCACCCTGGACGAGGTGCCCGGAGACAACATCCTCACGCTCGCCGACCGCCTCGCACCCGGTACCCCGGTGCTGTCAGTGGCCGGCACCAGCTTCCCCACCGCCGAGCAGCTGTTCTCCCTGGAGGGCAAGCTGAACGCGGCCACCCCGCGCAAGGCCGAGCGGGCCCTCGGCCTCTTCGAGCGGTACGCCGACACCGCCGAACTCTCGAACCGGGTCTCCGCGCCCAGCAGCGACCGCGTCACACCGATGATGTTCGAGCACACACTGCTGGAGCAGGCCCGCTCCGACCTGCGCCGCGTGGTGCTGCCCGAGGGCACCGAGGAGCGGGTGCTGCACGCCGCCGAGGTGCTGCTGCGCCGGGGCGTGTGCGAGCTGACCCTGCTCGGACCGGTCGACCGCATCCGCAAGAAGGCCGCCGACCTGGGCATCGACCTCGGCGAGTCCCAGCTGATCGACCCGGCCGCCTCCGGCCTGCGCGACGCCTTCGCCGAGAAGTACGCGGCCCTGCGCGCCCACCGGGGCGTCACCGTGGAGCTGGCGTACGACGTGGTCTCCGACGTGAACTACTTCGGCACGCTGATGGTCCAGGAGGGCCTCGCCGACGGCATGGTCTCGGGCTCGGTGCACTCCACGGCCGCGACCATCCGCCCGGCCTTCGAGATCATCAAGACGAGGCCGGAGGCGGACATCGTCTCGTCCGTGTTCTTCATGTGCCTGGCCGACAAGGTCCTCGTCTACGGCGACTGCGCGGTCAACCCCGACCCGAACGCCGAGCAGCTCGCGGACATCGCCATGCAGTCGGCGACGACGGCGGAGCAGTTCGGTGTGGAGCCGCGCATCGCGATGCTGTCGTACTCCACCGGCACCTCCGGCTCCGGTGCCGACGTCGACAAGGTCCGCGAGGCCACCGAGCTGGTCCGCTCCCGTCGGCCCGACCTGAAGATCGAGGGCCCGATCCAGTACGACGCCGCCGTGGAGCCTTCGGTCGCGGCGACGAAGCTGCCCGGCTCCGAGGTGGCCGGGCAGGCGACCGTGCTGATCTTCCCCGACCTGAACACCGGCAACAACACCTACAAGGCCGTGCAGCGCTCGGCCGGCGCGATCGCCGTCGGACCGGTGCTCCAGGGCCTGCGCAAGCCGGTCAACGACCTGTCCCGGGGCGCCCTCGTCCAGGACATCGTCAACACCGTCGCCATCACGGCGATCCAGGCCCAGTCCCCGTCCCCGTCCCCGTCCCCGTCCCCGAGTGAGAAGGCAGCCGCCCAGTGAGCGCCACCCGTGTCCTAGTACTCAACTCCGGCTCCTCGTCGCTGAAGTACCAGCTGCTCGACATGGGCGACAGCAGCCGGCTGGCGGTGGGTCTTGTCGAACGCATCGGCGAGCAGACGTCCCGGCTCAAGCACACCCCGGCCGGCGGCGAGAGCCGCGAGCGCGGCGGCGCGATCGCCGACCACGACGCGGCGCTCAAGGCCGTGGCCGAGGAGCTCGCCAAGGACGGGCTCGGTCTGGACTCGCCCGAACTGGCCGCGATCGGGCACCGGGTGGTGCACGGCGGGAAGTCCTTCACCGAGCCGACCGTCGTCGACGACGCCGTGCTCACCGAGATCGAGCGGCTCATCCCGGTGGCCCCGCTGCACAACCCGGCCAACCTCACGGGCATCCGCACGGCGCGGGCGCTGCGGCCCGACCTGCCGCAGGTCGCCGTCTTCGACACCGCATTCCACACGACCATGCCGGAGTCGGCCGCCCGCTACGCGATCGACGTGAAGACCGCCGACGAGCACCGCGTGCGGCGCTACGGCTTCCACGGCACCTCGCACGCCTACGTCTCCCGTGCCACCGCCGAGCTGCTGGGCAAGGACCCGGCCGAGACGAACGTGATCGTGCTGCACCTGGGCAACGGTGCGTCCGCCTCGGCCGTGCGGGGCGGTCGCTGCGTGGACACCTCCATGGGGCTGACGCCTTTGGAGGGGCTCGTGATGGGTACGCGCTCCGGAGACATGGACCCGGCCGTCATCTTCCATTTGATGCGTGTTGGTGGAATGTCCGCCGACGAGATCGACACTCTTCTCAACAAGAAGAGCGGTCTGATCGGTCTGTGCGGCGACAACGACATGCGCGAGATCCGCCGTCGCGTCGACGAGGGCGACGAGCAGGCGGAGCTGGCGTTCGACATCTACATTCACCGCCTGAAGAAGTACATCGGCGCCTATTACGCCGTGCTCGGACGGGTGGACGCGGTCGCCTTCACCGCCGGTGTCGGCGAGAACGCGGCGCCCGTGCGGGAGGCCGCCCTGGCAGGCCTGGAGGAGCTGGGCCTGGTGGTGGACGGCGAGCGCAACGCCGTACGCGGCGACGAGGCGCGGCTGATCTCGCCGGAGGGCTCCCGGGTGGCGGTGGCGGTGGTACCTACTGACGAGGAATTGGAGATCGCGACACAGACCTACGCGCTGGTAATTGGTTCGGGGAATCACACCTGAGCGGCATCCCGCCCTTTTGTATTTTCCGCCAGACGGAATATTCCGTTGCGAAACAAACCGATAGGATCGCCCCCATGCGCCGTTCGAAAATCGTCTGTACTCTCGGCCCCGCGGTCGACTCCCACGAGCAGCTTGTCGCGTTGATCGAAGCCGGCATGAACGTGGCCCGCTTCAACTTCAGCCACGGCAGCCACGCCGAGCACCAGGGCCGGTACGACCGGGTCCGTGCCGCCGCCAAGGAGACCGGCCGGGCCATCGGTGTCCTCGCCGACCTCCAGGGCCCCAAGATCCGCCTGGAGACCTTCGCCGAAGGCCCCGTGGAGCTGGTGCGCGGTGACGAGTTCACCATCACCACCGAGGACGTCCCGGGCGACAAGACGATCTGCGGGACGACCTACAAGGGCCTGCCCGGCGACGTGACCAAGGGCGACCAGGTCCTGATCAACGACGGCAACGTCGAGCTGAAGGTCACCGAGGTCGAAGGCCCCAAGGTCAAGACGATCGTCATCGAGGGCGGCGTCATCTCCGACCACAAGGGCATCAACCTGCCCGGCGCGGCCGTCAACGTACCGGCCCTGTCCGAGAAGGACATCGAAGACCTGCGCTTCGCGCTCCGCATGGGCTGCGACCTGGTCGCGCTGTCCTTCGTCCGCGACGCCAAGGACGTCCAGGACGTGCACCGCGTCATGGACGAGGAGGGCCGCCGCGTCCCCGTCGTCGCCAAGGTGGAGAAGCCGCAGGCGGTGCAGAACATGGAGGACGTCGTGATGGCGTTCGACGGTGTGATGGTCGCCCGCGGTGACCTCGCCGTCGAGTACCCGCTCGAGAAGGTCCCCATGGTGCAGAAGCGCCTGATCGAGCTGTGCCGGCGCAACGCCAAGCCGGTGATCGTGGCGACCCAGATGATGGAGTCGATGATCACCAACTCCCGTCCGACCCGCGCCGAGGCCTCCGACGTGGCCAACGCGATCCTGGACGGCGCCGACGCGGTCATGCTGTCGGCGGAGTCCTCCGTCGGCGCGTACCCGATCGAGACGGTCAAGACGATGTCGAAGATCGTCACCGCGGCCGAGCAGGAGCTGATGTCCAAGGGCCTGCAGCCGCTCGTCCCCGGCAAGAAGCCGCGCACCCAGGGCGGTTCGGTCGCCCGCGCGGCCTGCGAGATCGCCGACTTCCTCGGCGGCCGGGGCCTGGTGGCCTTCACCCAGTCCGGCGACACCGCCCGCCGCCTGTCCCGCTACCGCGCCCAGCAGCCGATCATCGCCTTCACCACCGACGAGGGCACCCGCAACCAGATGGCACTGAGCTGGGGCGTGGAGCCGTACGTGGTGCCGTTCGTGAACAGCACCGACGAGATGGTCGACCTGGTGGAGCAGGAGCTGGTCAAGCTCAACCGCTTCAACGACGGCGACATCGTGGTCATCACCGCCGGCTCGCCCCCCGGCGTCCCCGGCACCACCAACATGGTCCGCGTCCACCACCTGGGCGAAGCCAAGAGCTGACAGCCCGGGGTCTTGATGCGTGACTGAGGGCGTTCTCTGCGACAGGGGGCGCCCTCAGTCGCCTTCTCCACCGGGTAATCACCTACCAAAATTCGACCGCCTGCGCCAATTTTGTGAGGCTCTTGGGGAGAGAGTGCAGGCCGATGAGGCCGCCAGGGCAGCCAAGGAAGCCAAGGCTCTGGCGGAGAAGGCGAAGGGCGACGCCAAGCTGGCCGCCCAGGCCGCCGCCGCGGCAGCCGACGACGCGGCCAAGGCCGCGGCCTCGGTGGCCGCCGCGCGTGCCTCCGCGGCCGAGGCCGCCACCGCAGCGGAAGCGGCGAAGAAGGCCGACGCCAACGCCCAGAAGTACGACCAGCAGGCCGGTACGGATGCCGTCTACGCCGGCATGGCCGCGAACGAGGCGGAGTCCGAAGCCGCCGCGGCGGACCGTGAGGCCGACGAGGCGGAGAAGGACGCCGGCAGTGCCCGCTCAGCAGCCACCGCGGCGGAGAAGGACGCGGCGAGTGCCCGCTCCACCGCCACCAAGGCGGAGCAGGACGCAACGGCGGCCGAGACGGCGGCCAAGAACGCCGACCGTGCCGCGAAGGATGCCGACCAGGCTGCCGATCGCGCGGAACAGGAAGAGCGCAAGCGGCTCGAACAGCAACGCCGTGAAGCCATGGAGACGGGCGACACCGGTGTGTCCGGAGGGAATCCGGGACCGGCCCTGAGCGCTGACGACGAGGCCATCCTGCGGGCCCAGTGCGGCCAGCAGTGCGTCGACGACTTCCGCGCCGCTCAGGCAGCCGTCTCGTTGAGCGTGATCGACTGGGTGAAGGCCAACGGCGGCGAGATCCTGCTGGAGGTGCTGGGCGTCAACAACGTCAAGCGCTGCTTCGGTGAGGACGACATCGAAAGCTGCCTGTGGTCCTTCGTCGACGTGGCGTCCCTCGCACTGGTCGTGGGCAAACTCCCCGCCGTCGGCAAGGCGATCGTCCGGGTCGCCAGCGGTATCTCCGAGTTCTTCGAGAAGGCGGCACGGGGCAAGAAGACCCTCGCCCGGCTGAAGGACATCATCGAGAAGTACCGTAAGGGCCAGCTCGGCGAGTGCGTGCTGGACGCCGCGGACCTGTTCAGCGGCGCGGCCGGGGTTTCCAAGGCCAAGGGTCTCGCCGCCGCCAAGGCGGCCGGGGGCAAGAAGCGGTTCTGCGGGATCGACTCTCGCCGATCGACGGGGACTGGTGCACCAAGCGGGGTGCGCACGTCAACCTGAAGAAGGGACGCGAGGTGGGGTTGCAGACCACCGACGTCAAGGGCGGGATCATGGGCTACCCGATCGACGTCAAGGCCGGACCGGCCACCAACGACGAGATCCGTGCGGTCGTCCAGACGCTCATCGACGACGACCGGCTCCGTGAGGACCTGATCGCCAAGTCGACGGACGCGATGCGCATCTTCAACGAGGACGCCGCGAACCAGAGGTACAACGAGAAGCTGGAGCCTGGTCAGAAGCCCAAGCCGCTGAGGTGGGGCTGCAAGACCAACTTCGCACCGAAACTGAAGTTCCTGATCGACGCGTTGAAGGAGATCAGCCGCCAGAAGGGCGTCGGGTAGGGACCAACGCGGAGCTGAAGTGGGGCCGGTCCGCGATGCGGGCCGGCCCCCGCCTTCGCCTCAGTGGCAGACGTGATGGGTGCCCCGGGCGATCGCGCTGTGCAGGACCGTGCCGCTCTCCCCGGACTCGTCCGGGGCGGTCCGGCGAAACGTGAAGTGCACGTCCGCGAGGGAATGGCGCACCACGAAGGTGATCTGGTCGGCCGGCTCGGGCCAGGGCCCCTCCTCGGTACGTATTCCGGCCAAAGCGAACGCATCGCCCAGCTGCGCGGCGGTCACGGCCGACGGCAGTTCCTCCGTCTCGCCCGGTGCGCCGCTCGGGAGGTCGACGGATCCGGCACCAGTACTCAGTACCACTGCCTGGAGGATGTCGCAGCAGACCTCGAGACGTACGTCGCCGTAGCGCACGTTGCGCGGCTCGCCCCTCTTCCTACGCCGGCCCGGGAAGTACTCACCGTCCTGAGGCGGTCCCAGCCGATCGGAAACGTCGGCGAGAGACGCCCCCGGTTTGAGAACGCCGATTCCGCCGGACTCGGCGAACCCCGTCAGCACGTCCACGATGGTCATGCCTCGATCATCCCCCATCTGTCCCGTACACCGGCGAGGGCGCCCCCTGTGGCCAGGGGGCGCCCTCGAGACCGTCGGGTACGTCAGTCCGTGACGTACTGATGCAGCCCCGGCACGGTCAGCGTGCCGCCGAACTGGCCTGCCTGGGTGACCTTCACGTTGGTGAAGTAGATCTCCGGGAGGTTCAGGGGCGGCGGGTGCTCGGGGTCGAACGTGAGCGGGACCAGCCCGAGCAGGTTGCCCGAGATCTTCTCGGTGTACATCACCGTCTTGCCGTCGGTGATCGTGGAAGTCGTCCCCTTGCCCGCCTGGACGTGATGAGTCTTGCCGGACTGTGTGTCCTTGACAAGCTGGTGCAGGTCCCCGATCTCGGTGCCCCCGGAGATGACGAACTTCAGGACCTTCTTGGTGGCGCCGCTCGCGGTCTTCACCTCGACGATGCCCTGGTAGTCGGCGCCGTGCAGCTTCAGCGAGCTGGCCTCCAGGCGCCAGGGCTCGTCGGGCACGAGGAGCTCGTTGTCGACGCCTCCCTCGGCGTCCGTGGCGGCCGGGCAGTCCTCGGGGTCCACTGAGGGGCTCGCCGACGGGCTCGGGGAGGCTGCGGCCTTCTCGGCCGCGTCCTCGGCCTTCTCAGCCGCCTTCTCGACGGCGTCGGTCGTGTCACCGGCCGCCTTCGACGCCGCGTCCGTCGTGTCCTTGACGGTGTCCTCGACCGTGTCGGTCGTCTTCTTGACGGCGTCGGACGCGCTGTCCTTGCTCGAGTCCGAGGACGTCCCGGGGTCCTCGTCCTCGCTCGTGTCGCCGGAGGGCGAGGCGGACGCGGAGGGCGTGGGGCTCGGGCTCTCCGTGGACTTGCCGCCGTTGAAGATGCCGCCGATCGCCTCGCCGATGTCCTCGAGGACGTTGCCGCCGCTCTTGGACTCCGACGGGCTGGGCGTCGCCTCGTCGCCCTCGCCCGAGGTGCCCTCGGATGCCGAAGGGGTCGGGGTGGGCTCGGTCTTGTCGCCCTCGTCGTCGGAACCTGAATCCGACGAGGAGGAGCCATCATTGCCCGTGCCGCTCGACGGGGACGGCGCCTGTGCGGTTTCGCCCTTGTCGTCCGTCTTGCCCTCGCTCGCCGACGGAGATGGTGTGGGCGAGGCCGAGTCGTCGCTGCCCTTGGAACCCTTCTCGGAGGCCTCCTGGGCCGCCACGCAGTCCTTGTATTCGTCTGCCGTCAGGCTCTTCGCCGACGGCGTCGCCGGGGTGTTGCTGTCGGCGATGGCGAGCGTCGACGTGAAGCCCATCCCCATGAGGACAGCCGTTGGCATCGCGGCCATGGCTATCGCCTTGCCGGCGGGCATCTGGAATCTGGTGAACAGCGGCTTCTTGGGTGCCGCGTGACGCGGCCCGGTTCTCACCCGGGCAGCCTCCACATCAGCCCCGCGGGTCGCCTCGTCAGCCGGCACTGTGCCTCCCGTTCGCCCCGTTCGCCGGGCTCGTTCCTGACAGATCGTTCGGCCCGCTCGTCTCGTTCTTCACGGGCTTGAGGATCGTCGTGTCCGGATCCTCGGCTCGCGGCACGTCACCCGCCCCCGAAGTGCGCTCCGCCTCGGCCTGCTCACCCGGCACCCACGCCAGGGCCATCGCGCCGCCGACAAGGGCGAACAGGAAACCGACCACGAAGCCACCGAAGTTGGAGACCGGGATGGACACCAAACCCAGCAGGATCGCCGCGACACCGGCGAAGGTCCGGATGTGCCTCTGAAACCAGAGGCTGATGCCCAGTACGACGAGCAGCACACCGATGATCAGGGAGCCGGCGCCCGCAGTGGTGGACATCGCCAGGGTCAGATGGCCGATCTGGAGGTTCGCGTACGGGAAATACATGATCGGAAAGCCGCCGATCACGATGAACAGGCCCGCCCAGAACGGCCTTGTGCCCCGCCATGCGCGGAACTGCAGCCTCCGGCGGGTGAACTGACCGGGCGCGGCAGAGATCTCGGCGCTCATGGAAAACAGCTCCCTGGTGCGGCGTTGCTGTGGTGAGGGGTGGTACTGCGATGAAGGTGTGAGGGGTGAAGCGGCGTGCGGAAGTCGGACGGGCGGGGCGCCATCGGCTCCCCGCCCGTCACGGAGTGCTTAGTAGCACTCGACGCCGGCGCCCTTGCCCTTGTGCAGCGACATGTGCAGACCACTCAGCTTGAAGGTTCCGGCGGTGGTAGCCCACGCCGTCTGCTTCACGCCCCGCAGCGTCGCCGACTCCGCCTGCTGGCCGAAGCCGTTCGGGTTGGCCTTCTCTTCGCCACCCTTCATGCCGGGGCCGGGGCCATTCTTCATGTCACCGGCCGCTACACCGATGTCGATGTTGTGGAACTCGGCATCCGCCTGGAGGTCCTCGACGTCGATGTACAGGTTCTTGGCGTAGACCTGCTTCTTCTGGTCACTGCTGTCACCTGCCTCCAGCCTCAGAGTGATATCCCCGACGAAGGGCACGCTCGGAGTGACAACGGACTGGCACATCTTCTCGATGTAGGCCGTCTTGAACGCCGAGACCGCCACCGCGTGACCGGTCTTCTCGCCGGAGAGGGTAGTCCCCGGGTCGACGGCCCCGTACTGGGAGAAGCCCGTACCGTTGAGCTCCTTCGCCGTGACCTTGAACGACTGCCCCGACACACTGAACGACGCGGCGAGTGCGCCCTGCGCGAGGGCGACACCTATCACAGCCGTGGCGGCGACGCTGGGCACCATCACCACAGCGAACCGCTTCCATCTGGTCCCGCCACGCACCTGGGACTCCATATTTCCTCCTTCTCGGACGTACATCTCCTGCCCTGGCTCGCCCCGAACAGCGGCTCAGCCGGGCAGGGATGGGAGAAGTGCTACGTCCTCGGGAAGGAGAGCGCCTGCACTCGGCGGCGCAACTCGCGCCCGAATCACCGGCGATCACCCCCGAGCGACAACCACTTGGTCGCGCCTGACACGCATCACGCACAACCCTGCTGGACAGGCTTCGCCGGGTGGGCGAAGACCCCCCTGTCCAAGAGCCGACGCCACTGCCGCCGGCTCTGCTCGGTGGGGACCCAGGACGTCCCGCGACCCAACCGGCTGCCGGGGTACGGGAATGGACCGAGCGTGGCCGATCGTGGTGCATTCTCGCCGCCCGCACAAGGGGGTTCGTTACTGGCTAGTAACGGCCGTATAACCGAACAACGACCCATCGGTCTCGGCCGACGACGCAGGGTGGCCCTCACCTGGGGCACAAAGCTGTTGATCGATGGACAGAAACCGACAGATCAACGCTCGCGACTTACTCGCAGTAACAGCGGCCGCGATTACCAAGTTTTGGTAAAGCGCGGCCGCAGTGACGCTCCGTGGGCAAACTTTTCACACGGGCACCACAAGCCCGCGTGTTTAACGACTGGTCAGAACAGGGCGCGCGCCAGGGCCCTGCGCGCCGCGATCACCCGCGGATCCTCGGGTCCGACCACCTCGAACAGCTCCAGCAGCCGCATCCGCACGGTGTCCCGGTCGTCACCCACCGTACGCGCCACGGTCTCGATGAGCCGGCCGAAGGCGTCCTCGACATGGCCGCCCACCAGATCCAGGTCGGCCGCGGCGATCTGCGCCTGCACATCACCCGGCTTGTCGGCCGCGTCCTTGCGCACCCGCTGCGGGTCGACACCCTGCACCCGCTGGAGCAACTCGGCCTGGGCGAGACCCAGTTTGGCCTCCTCGTTGCCCGGGTCCTCGTTCAGTACGTTCTTGTACGCCTGGACGGCACCGCCCAGATCGCCCGAGTCCAGCGCCTGTACGGCGGCCTCCAGGAGCGCGTCGTACGGACCGGCCGGACGTTCGGGAGCCGCCGGGGCGCCGCCCGCCTCGGCGTCGGGGTCGACGGTGAGACCGGTCAGGCCGAAGCGCTGCTCGGCGACCTGCACCAGCTGGTCGAGGGTTCCCCGGATCTGCTCCTCGCCCGCGGCCCCCTGGAAGAGCGGCAGCGCCTGCCCCGCGACGACCGCGAACACCGCGGGGATCCCCTGGATGCCGAACTGCTGCATCAGCATCTGGTTGGCGTCGACATCGATCTTGGCGAGCAGGAACCGGCCGTTGTACTCGACCGCCAGCCGCTCAAGGACCGGGCTCAGCTGCTTGCAGGGCTGACACCACTCGGCCCAGAAATCGATGACGACCGGCACTTCGGCGGACCGCTGCAGGACTTCGGTCTCGAAGCCCGCCTCATCGACGTCGATGACGAGGTCGGCCGGGGAGATCGCCCCCGCACCACCCTCCCGGGCGGCTTGGGCACGCGCCTGCTCCGCCTTCGCCTTGGCCTCCTGGGCCGCCTTCACCGCGGCGAGGTCGACGACTCCGCTCATGGACATGTTCCGTGGCTGCATGCGTCTATCCTCCCCCGTACTGCGCGCGCGTGTGAAAAACGGTGTGAAAGCCGGGCCGGTCGGGTCCCGTTCGGCGCCGGGTCCCCACCCCACGCCATGTCTCCGAAGCCCGCGTACGTCCTTCACGGGTTTTCGCTACGAGACGTAGCGTAATGCCACCCCGGGCCGCCGGACCACCGCCCCCCGGTGATCTCCCTCACGGCCACACAGGAACCGCCCGTTATGGTCGTGGCATGCAGAGCCGCAGCCCAGCCAGCCGCACCGGGCGCCCGCGCAGCGCCACGGCGGACGCCGCGATCCTGGCCGCGACGCGAGAGGCTCTCGTGGAGCTGGGCTGGTCCAAGCTCACCCTGGGAGACGTCGCGACCCGCGCCGGGGTTGCGAAGACGACCCTCTATCGCCGCTGGGCGGGCAAGAACGAGCTGGTCGTCGACGCGGTGGCGGAGCTCTTCGACGAACTCCGCCTGCCCGACCGGGGCAGTCTGGCCGCGGACATCGAGGGCGTCGTGCTCCAGTTCGCGGCGATCCTGGCCCAGCCGGAGGCGAAGAGCGGCTTGATGGCTGTGGTCGCGGAGTCCACCCGGGACGACGCGCTGCGCGAGCGCATCCGTGCCTCGATCGTCGACCGCCAGAAGCGGCTCGTGGTGGAGGGCCGGGACCGCGCTCAGTGCCGGGGCGAGCTTCCCCAGGAGACCGACCCCGCGGGTTCCGCCCGCACCATCGACCTCATCTTCGACCTGGTGGCGGGTGCGGTGGTCCACCGCACCCTCGTCAGCGCGGAGCCGGCGGACGAGGAGTGGGTACACGGGTTCACCCGGGTGCTGCTGCTGGGGCTCGCGGGAGCCGCCGCGGAATCCGCCGAGGGCTGAGCGGGACGGCCAACGAGCGGGGCGTCCTTCCCGCTGAGCAGCGGAAGGGGCGCCCAGGCCTCCAGCCGGTCGTACCGAGCGCTTCGCGCACCTCGGCGGCCAGGAACTCCGCCCGCTCGATCTCGGTGGCGATCTCCCCCTCGTGGCTCCAGTCCGCGGACAGCAGGTCCGCGCGGAGTCAGAACCCCGCCGGCTCCGTGTACACCCCCCACTCGTCCCTCAGCACCCCGCAGATCTCCCCCAACGTCGCCTCCGCCCGCACCGCGTCCAGCATCGGCGTGATCATGTTGGCGCCCCCGCGCGCGGCCGCCAGCATCGCGTCGAGCGCGGCTCGCACCCGCGCGTCGTCGCGCCCGGCCTTCCGCCCGCCGAGCACCCGCACCTGCTCCCGCTCCACCTCGTGACTGACCCGCAGGATCTCCAGGTCCCCGGTCACGGATCCGTGGTGGGCGTTGACCCCCACGACCCTCTTGTCGCCCTTCTCCAGCGCCCGCTGGTACTGGAACGCCGACTCGGCGATCTCCCCGGTGAACCAGCCGTCCTCGATCCCGCGCAGGATCCCGGAGGTGATCGGCCCGATCGGGTGCTGACCGTCGGGGTGGGCCCGCAGCCCGCGCTCCCTTATCTGCTCGAAGATCTTCTCCGCGTCGGCCTCGATGCGGTCGGTGAGCTGCTCGACGTACCAGGAACCGCCCAGCGGATCGGCCACGTTGGCGACGCCGGTCTCCTCCATCAGCACCTGCTGCGTCCGCAGCGCGATCTCCGCGGCCTGCTCACTGGGCAGCGCGAGCGTCTCGTCGAGGGCGTTGGTGTGCAGCGAGTTGGTCCCGCCGAGCACGGCCGCCAGCGCCTCGACGGCCGTCCGTACGACGTTGTTGTACGGCTGCTGCGCGGTGAGGGAGACCCCGGCCGTCTGGGTGTGGAAGCGCAGCCACTGGGCCTTCTCGCTCTTCGCGCCGTACACGTCGCGCATCCAGCGCGCCCAGATCCGGCGCGCCGCACGGAACTTGGCGATCTCCTCGAAGAAGTCGACGTGCGCGTCGAAGAAGAAGGAGAGGCCGGGGGCGAAGACGTCGACGTCGAGCCCGCGCGACAGCCCCAGTTCGACGTATCCGAAGCCGTCCGCGAGCGTGTACGCCAGCTCCTGCGCGGCCGTCGCCCCGGCCTCGCGGATGTGGTAGCCGGAGACGGACAGCGGCTTGTACGCGGGGATGCCGGCCGCGCAGTGCTCCATCAGGTCGCCGATGAGCCGCAGATGGGGCTCGGGCTGGAAGAGCCACTCCTTCTGGGCGATGTACTCCTTGAAGATGTCCGTCTGGAGCGTGCCGTTGAGGACGGCCGGGTCGACGCCCTGGCGCTCGGCCGCCACCAGGTACATGCAGAAGACCGGCACGGCCGGCCCGCTGATGGTCATGGACGTCGTCACGTCGCCCAGCGGGATGTCCTTGAACAGGATCTCCATGTCGGCGGCCGAGTCGATGGCGACACCGCAGTGCCCGACCTCGCCCAGGGAGCGCGGGTCGTCGGAGTCGCGGCCCATGAGCGTCGGCATGTCGAAGGCGACCGAGAGCCCGCCTCCGCCGTTGCCGAGGATCATCTTGTAGCGCTCGTTGGTCTGCTCGGCGTTGCCGAACCCGGCGAACTGCCGGATGGTCCACGTACGCCCTCGGTAGCCGGTCGCGTACAGGCCGCGGGTGTAGGGGTACTCCCCGGGCCACCCGATCCGCTCGAACCCGTCGTACCTGTCACCGGGCCGCGGCCCGTACACCGGCTCCACGGGGTCGCCGGAGAGCGTGGTGAAATCGGCCTCGCGCTTGCGCGCGGCGTCGTACCGGGCCTGCCAGCGGCGGCGGCCCTCCTCGATGGCGTCAGCGTCCATACCCTCGAATTTACTAGGACGTCCTAGTAAATGTCGATGGGAGACCGCCGTACGTTCGTCCGTACGGCGGTGAGGTCGCGCGGGCTACGCCTTGGCGGGCGCGGGCGAGTCGTCCGCGAGCCGGGACTCCAGCTCGTGGCTGATCTTGCGTTCCACGAAGAAGGCGGCCGTCGGGACGGTCCCGGCGAGCAGCACCCACACCTGCTTGCCGACCGGCCACTTCGCCTTGGAGCCCAGATCGAAGGCGAAGACCAGGTACAGGACGTACAGCCAGCCGTGCGCGATGCTGACGACGCGCGTGAAGTCGGCCGCGCCGTTCAGGTCGAGCAGATACTTGCCGATCATGCCCAGGGTCAGCAGGACCAGCAGCACGCCGGTGACATAGGCCATCACGCGGTAGCGGGTCAGCACGCTCTTTTTCATGCCGTCGAGCGTAACGACCCGTTCCGGGGGATCTTGCCCCGGGTCAGTGCTCCTCGAAGTCCCCCGCCGCGATCCGCAGCGGCCGCAGCATCGCGAAGATCTCCCCGCACTCCTCGGCGTCGTACGCCCCGAGCCCGAAGTCCATCGCCATCAGGTCGCGGGTGGCCGCCTCGACCACCTCGCGGCCCTTCTCGGTGATGCTGGCGAGAGTGCCGCGCCCGTCGTTGGGGTTGGGCCGCTTGTCGACGAGGCCCGACCTCACCAGCCGGTCCACGGTGTTCGTCACGGACGTGGGGTGCACCATGAGCCGCTCGCCGATCTTGGACATCGGCAGCTCGCCGGACTTGGAGAAGGTGAGCAGCACCAGGGCCTCGTAGCGCGCGAACGTCAGCCCGTACGGCTTGACCACCGAGTCGACCTCGGCGAGGAGGATCTGCTGGGCGCGCATGATCGAGGTGATCGCGGCCATGGACGGCACGTTTCCCCAGCGCTGCTTCCAGCGTTCGTCGGCGCGCGCGATCGGATCGAAGGAGAGACTGAGCGGCTTCGGCACGAAGCCGACCTTACCGGCCGGTCACATGTCGGCCACCCCCGTCTCGCCCATCGGTCCGCCCGCCTGACGACTGCGCCATCCGGGGGCAGGGCGAGGCCATGTCCTTTAGATAGCGATTCATACGAGTATGTAACTATTGACATCCGATTCATCACCGAACGTCACCTTCCTCACAGGGAGCGGCATGAGACGGCTGAACCACGCCCTCGCGGTACTCGCGGTGCTCGGTCTCGCTGCGGGCTGCTCGTCCGCTCACGGTCGCACCGACACGGCGTCCGACACCGGCGACGACACCACGAAGGCCGGCTACGCGGCCGGCTCCCCCTTCTGGGTCGACCCCGAGAGCCCCGCGGCCCAGCAAGCGCGGCTCTGGGAGCAGCAGGACCGGGACTGGGACGCCGAGCTGATCCGGCGGATCGCCGACCGGCCGGCCGCGCTGTGGCCGCCCGGCGAGACCGATCCGGCACCGACGGTGCGGGCGGCGGCCTCGGCCGCGAGCGAGGAGGGGAAGACGGCGGTCTTCGTCGCGTACAACATCCCGCACCGGGACTGCGGCCAGCACTCGGCGGGCGGGTCACAGGACGCGGACGCCTACCGGGAGTGGATCGGGCAGTTCGCCGACGCCCTCGGCGAGGCGGAGGCCCTGGTCGTCCTGGAACCCGACGCGGTCGCGCACATGGTGGACGGCTGCACGCCCGGCGAGTACCACGCCGAGCGTGAGCAGCTGCTCAGCGAGGCGATCACCCGGCTGAAACAGCAGCCGAACACCAAGGTGTATCTGGACGCGGGCAACGCGGACTGGATCCGGGAGCCGGACAAGCTGGTGGAGCCGCTGCGGCGGGCCGGGATCGAACAGGCCGACGGCTTCGCGCTCAACGTCTCCAACTTCCAGACCGACGACGAGACCACGGAGTACGGTCTCCGGCTCGCCGAGGCCCTCGACGGCAAGCACTTCGTCATCGACACCAGCCGCAACGGCAACGGCCCGCTGCCCGGCGTCTGGTGCAACCCCCCGGGCCGGGCCCTCGGCACCCCGCCCACGACCCAGACCGGCGAGGAGACCCTCGACGCCTACCTGTGGATCAAGCGGCCCGGCGAGTCGGACGGAGACTGCGAGGGCGGCCCGGACGCCGGACGCTGGTGGCCCGAGTACGCCTTGGAGCTGGCGCGCAACGCCGAGGACTGAGCGACGCGGAGGGCTGAGCGACGCGGAGGACTGAGCGACACGGAGGGCTGAGCGACGCGGAGGGCTGAGCGACGCGGAGGGCTGAGCGACACGGAGGGCTGATCCGCCCCCTCCCCTCCGCATCAGCCCCTCTCGCTCACTCCACGTGGATCCACTTGGCCCGCGAGGGCGTGCCCTCGCCGTCCGTCACGAACAGCATGTACCAGCCGGGCGGGACCAGGGCCGGGTCGCGGGGCACCTCGAACGTCACCGAGCCGCCCTTCCTGGTGATGTCCAGCTCGATGGAGCGCTGCTCGACGTCGGTCGTGTGCGTGACCGCGCTGGGCCGCATCAGCCGCGCCTCGGCCACGCGTTCCGGGTGGTCCGTACGGAACGTGATGGTGTGGTCCTTGTCCAGCTTCTCCGGGCCGCCCTTCAGTACGGGGCGGTTCCGGGGGTTCTTGTGCAGCGCGGGCGGGGTGAAGACCTCCATGCGTTGCTCGAAGTGGCCCAGCTTGGTGTTCTGCTGGTTGTCGAACAGCGGGTCGGAGCCGAAGGTGGCGATCCTGCCGTCGGGCAGCAGCAGCGCCTCGGAGTGGTAGTTGCGGCCCACCCTCGGCGCGGCTGCCTCCCGGAAGGCGTTGCTCTTCGGGTCGTAGAACTGCGCCTTGAGGATGTTGCTGGCGCTGCGGCCGCGGTAGTCCCTGGAGCCGTTGGAGGTGAACACCGTGTCGTCCGGCATGATCACGCTGTTCAGGTAGCGCGTGCCCTGCGGCAGGTCGGGGCCGTCCTCGAAGGCAGGGTTGTCCTTGTTCAGGTCCACGACGGCCGTGCGCGGGGTGGACTTCTTCGACTCGCCGACGCCGCCTCCGCCCAGGATCATCACCTTCTGGTCCTGCGCCGGGGGCAGCAGCAGGGAGGCCGAGGTCTCGGTCTGGTCGAGGTCCGTCAGCCCCGGCACCTTGCGGAACGTGTTCTTCTCGATGTCCCACAGGCCCGGCTCACGGCCCCTGTCGGCGGGCCCGTAACCCGCGTTGGAGGCCGGGTAGAACAGCTTGCCGCCCTTGGTGAGGAACAGCGCGGGGTACGTCGGGAAGTACCGCTTGGGCCCCGGCGTCCACTTCTTGGTCTCCGGGTCGTAGATCTCGTTGTCGCCGGGGTCGATCATGCCGACGTCGTCCAGGCCGGACACCGCCAGGACGCGGCCGTCGTCGAGGCCGACGAGCGTCGGGTACCAGCGGGCCTTGTCCATCGGCTCGACGGGGATGTACTTCTCTGCCTTCGGGTCGAACTCGTAGGCGCCGCGGATGCCCTGGAAGTCCTGCTTGTCGAGGGTGATCTTCTCCGACAGACCGTACGCGTTGTCGCCGGCCTTGCCCGTCAGGCCGACGATCGCGTACTGCGCCGGCTTCCGGGTGGCCGACAGGGAGCCCTTGTCCACGGCCTCCACCCAGACCCGGGCCTCGCTGGCGGTGACCTTGGTCTTCCACGGCTGCATCACACCGCGCTTGTACGTGACCTTCTGGGTGCGCTTGGCCTTCGGGACGGTGACGTCGAACTTGGTGACGTACTCGAAGCCGGCCGGTGAGCGGAAGCGGGTGCCCTTCTTCAGGAACACCGCCTTGTCGGGGCTCTCGTTCTTCACGCGCATGCCGCCCCCGGCCCGGGTCACCTCCGCGCCCAGGCGTTCGTAGCGGGCGGTGCCGCCGGCCACCAGCAGGCGGCCGTCGGGGAGCTGGGCGTGACCCGCGCAGAAGAAGTCCTCCGGGGTGGGGATCTTCTTGTAGGTGTTCTTCTCCGGGTCCCACAGGACGGTGTCGAAGTCGCCCGCGTCGAACTTGCGCTGCTCGTTGCCCGACCCGGCGACGATCAGCACCTTGCCCGTGTGCAGCAGGGCCGCGTGGATGGCGTTGGTGCGGAACTCCTCCGGGATGTCGAGCTGGGTCCAGGAGCCGTACTTCGCCATGTACTCGGGCTGAGCGATCTTGTACTCGTGGTACTGCGTGGAGGCGAATTCCAGCGCGGCCGGGGCGTTGAGGCCCGCCAGGACCGCGATGCCGCCGATGCCCAGGACGGTCTTCTTGGTCTTCTGCGAGAGCTGGTAGGCCATGGCCTAGCTGCCTCCTGTCGGGGTGCCGGAGACCGGGGCCGCGGGGGACGCGGTGGCGAGGGCAGGGGTGGGGGTGGGCGTGGCTGTGGGGCCGAGGGCGGGTTCCTCGGCTTCGGGCGCGCGCGGGTGCGGGTGCGGGTGGGGGTGAGGGTGCGGGGGTGCCTCGGCGTGAGCGAGCTGCCGGCGCCGCTCCCGGTGGTCCTTCCAGGCCGTGGCCGCCCATACCGCGGCCGGTGCCAGGGAGATGGCCATGCCGAGCAGGGCCCAGGTGCGCATCGCGGCATGAGTGTGGTCCAGGGCCACCGAGGCGGCCAGGGATGTGGCCAGCAGGGCCGCCCAGAAGAGGTGGATGCGGAAGGTGGCCAGTTGGTCGGGGGAGGCGTCGTCGCCCTTGGGTGTGACGACGAACCGGCTGGGGCGGCGCATGACCGCCTCGCTGAGGGACTTGAGGTAGATCGGCGCGGACAGGGCCGACATCCCCATGCCGGCCAGGCCGCCCGAGCCCTCCGGTTCGTGCGGTGAGACGTTGTGCCGGCGGTTCCACAGGTACAGCCCGATCTGGCAGGCGGCCGCGTCGCTGTAGAGCATCATCCAGACCGATACGGCGACCTCCGTGCCGGAGGCGCCGAACCAGAGGAAGAGGAAGCAGCTGAAGATGCCGAGGAACCAGTTCACGGCCGTCATCGGGTAGTACACGAGCATCAGCGTGTAGGACAGCAGGCGGCCCGGCGGCATGCTGAGGGGCGCCTTCCAGTACTGCGTGATGAGGGTCTCGTAGGTGCCGCGCGACCAGCGCATCTGCTGGGTGAAGAAGTCGGTCCAGGAGGCGGGGCCCTCGCCGACGGCGAGTACGTCCGGGGTGTAGACGGACCGCCAGAAGCGGTTGGTGTCCGGGTTGCGGTGCTGGTGGATCTCGAAGCCGGTGGCCATGTCCTCGGTGATGGAGTCGTGCAGCCCGCCGATCTGCTTGAGGACGGAGATCCGTACGACGTTGTTCGTGCCGACGAACATGGGGGCGCGATAGTGGTTGCCCGCGCGCTGGATGAGGGCGTGGAAGAGGAACTGCTGGGACTCGGCGGCCTTGGTGACGGGGTTGTGGTAGTTGCCGTACACCTGGGGGCCGACGACGAAGGCCACGTCGGGGTCCCTGAAGTAGCCCATCATCCGTTCCAGGTAGTTGGGCATCGGGATGTGGTCGGTGTCGACGGACGCGAAGAAGTCGTACGCGTCGCCGTGCATGGCGATCCAGGCGTTGTAGTTGCCATGCTTGGTGCGGGCCTTGTGGACGCCCGTGTCGCGGTTCCACTCGGGGATGCCGCGGCGGGTGAAGTGGCGTACGCCGAGTTCCGCGCACATGGCCTTGACCTCGGCGTCGTCGCCCTCGTCGAGGAGCCAGACGTCGAAGGGGCCGGTGTGGTGGATGCGGGTGGCTCCTTCCAGGGTCGCGCGCACCATGGCGAGGGGTTCCTTGCCGGGGACGTAGGTGGTGAGGAAGGCGACGCGGGTGCCGGGCTCGGGGACTACGGGGACGGGGTCGCAGGCGACCATCGTGGCGTGGGCGACGGAGGCGACGTTGACGAGCATGAAGAGCTCGATGAGGCCGATCGCCATCAGCATGGTGACGTCGAGACCGATGAGCCAGCGCTGGGCGCCCTCGCGTTCCACCCAGTGGGTGGGCCAGACGAGGTAGACCAGCAGGGCACCGGTGAGCAGCGGTGCCAGGCACATCAGGAGGACGGCTCGTATTCGGCGGGGCTCACGGGCGAGGAGCGAGACGTACTGCACCCGGTAGTCCTCACCGGACGGCTCCGTGAGCGGTCCGGCGAGTCGGCTGTAGGAGTCGTAGTCGTAGCCCTCCGGCCGCACAGCGCCCTCCAGGTGATTGAGGCCTGATCGGAGCACCGATACCCCGATACCCATACAAAAGTGGACCTTTGAGGCGGTGTCGAACTGAGAGGGTCCAGGTGGGTGGGCTTACGCATATGCCTGCGGCAGCCTCGGGCGCTTGGGTGGGGGTGCGCGTCGCGCCTACGCCGTGGGGGTGGGTCGGGGCCGCGTCGGGGGGTGTCCGTCCTCGGAACGTCGCGATGGGGTTGCGTACCGACTCGCTGTTCGTTGACGCGACAACCGCTGCGGGCGGACAC
>NZ_JBIBHN010000056.1:0-19202 GCF_042957035.1 Streptomyces sp. NPDC008137
AGCCGAGCGTGGGGGAGTCGGCGACCGACGAGAACGCGGCAGATGTGCGTGCCAGGCCCCGCGTCTGCGGCGTGATCCAAACGACAGGCCCTAGAGGCCTGGACCGTTCTCATGCTCCTTGCGGGGCGATCAGCAGCACCTTGCCGATGTGGCCGCTGTCCTCCACGACCTGGTGGGCGGTGGCGGCGTCCCGCATGGGGAGTTCGCGGTCGATGACCGGGCGCAGCCGACCGCCGGAGAAGAGGGGCCAGACGTGTTCGCGCACGGCCGCGACGATGGCCGCCTTCTCCTCGAGCGGCCGGGCCCGCAGGGACGTCGCGCTGATCGCTGCGCGCTTGGCGAGCAGCGCGCCGATGTTCAGCTCGCCCTTGACGCCGCCCTGCATGCCGATGATCGCGAGCCGGCCGTTGACGGCGAGGGCCTTGACGTTGCGCTCCAGGTACTTGGCGCCCATGTTGTCGAGGATGACGTCCGCCCCGGCGCCGTCCGTGGCCTTCTTGACCTCTTCGACGAAGTCCTGCTCGCGGTAGTTGACCAGGATGTCGGCGCCCAGTTCGGCGCACCGGTCCAGCTTCTCCCTGGTTCCGGCCGTGACGGCCACCCTGGCACCGACGGCCTTGGCGAGCTGGATCGCCATGGTGCCGATGCCGCTGGAGCCGCCGTGCACGAGGAGCGTCTCGCCGGGGCGCAGATGGGCGATCATGAAGACGTTCGACCAGACGGTGCAGGTCACCTCGGGCAGCGCCGCGGCCTGCCGCAGCCCGACGCCCTCGGGCACGGGCAGCAGCTGTCCGGCCGGGACCACCACCTTCTCGGCGTAACCGCCGCCGGAGAGCAGCGCGCACACCTCGTCGCCCACGTTCCAGCCGGAGACGCCGGTGCCGATCCCGGCGATCCGCCCGGAGCACTCCAGGCCGGGGTAGGGGGGCGTGCCGGGCGGCGGGTCGTAGAAGCCCTGCCGCTGCAGGATGTCGGCCCGGTTGACGGCACCGGCCGTCACCTCGACCAGGACCTCGCCCTCGCCGGGCACGGGATCGGGGACCTCGTCCCAGACCAGCGCCTCGGGCCCACCGGGTTCGGGAATCGTGATCGCATACATGACTGGGACGGTACTCCTCGGTGGTCCTCGGTCGCCGGACGGAGTCCGCTCCGTCCCCCTCCTCCTTCCCGGGTCGGGTCCCCCTACGTCATTGGTCCGGTTCTGGCGAAAATCCATATGCGGGACCGATGAGTTTGCGCGACCGTAAAGGTCTCCCCATGCGTAGCCCACGTACTCGGAAGGACCCGAAGCATGAGCACGCAGACGTCCGGCCTGGCGATCGAGACCGCGGGCCTGGTGAAGACGTTCGGCGAGACCAGGGCCGTCGACGGAGTCGACCTGTCCGTGCCCGCGGGCACGGTCTACGGCGTCCTCGGCCCGAACGGCGCCGGCAAGACCACCACCGTGAAGATGCTCGCCACACTCCTGCGGCCGGACGGCGGCGAAGCGCATGTCTTCGGCCACGACATCGTCCGCGAGGCGGACGAGGTGCGCGCCCGGGTGAGCCTCACCGGCCAGTACGCGTCGGTCGACGAGGACCTCACCGGCACCGAGAACCTGGTCCTGCTGGGCCGGCTGCTCGGTCACCACAAGAAGGCCGCCCGGGACCGCGCCGCCCAGCTCCTGGAGGCCTTCGGTCTCACGGAGGCCGCGGCGAAGCAGGTCAAGCACTACTCGGGCGGTATGCGGCGCCGGATCGACATCGCCGCGTCCATTCTCAGCACCCCCGACCTGCTGTTCCTCGACGAGCCGACCACCGGCCTCGATCCGCGCAGCCGCAACCAGGTGTGGGACATCGTGCGGGCCGTGGTCGCCCAGGGCACCACGGTGCTGCTGACCACGCAGTATCTGGACGAGGCCGACCAGCTGGCGTCCCGGATCGCCGTCATCGACCGCGGCCGGGTGATCGCCGAGGGCACCAAGGGCGAGCTGAAGTCGTCCGTCGGCGCCGGATCGGTCCATCTACGGCTGAGAGATCCGGATCAACGGCTCGTCGCGGCCGAGCTGCTGCGCCGGACCCTCGCCGCGAAGGTGCAGCTGGAACACGACCCGGTGGCCCTGACCGCCCGCCTCGGTACGGCCGCGAGCGACGACAGCGCGGCCCAGCAGGCGTCCCGCGCGCTGAGCGAGCTGTCCACGGCCGGGATCACCGTCGACAACTTCTCCCTGGGCCAGCCCAGCCTGGACGAGGTCTTCCTCGCCCTCACCGGGCACGACACGCACGCCCCGGACCGCACGGCCGGCTCCCCCTCCCACGACCCGAAGGACGAGGTGGCGGCATGAGCACCACGACGGCCACCGAGGCCAAAGAACTCGCCCCGGTCAGCACCGAGTCCCTCGCGGCCCTGCTCATCGCCAAGGAGCGGCCCTCCCGGCCCAGCGCCTGGTCGGCCTCGATGACCTTCGGCTGGCGGGCGATCCTCAAGATCAAGCACGTGCCGGAGCAGCTCTTCGACGTCACGGCGTTCCCGATCATGATGGTGCTGATGTACACGTACCTGTTCGGCGGGGCGCTGGCCGGCTCGCCGAAGGAGTACATCCAGTTCCTGCTGCCGGGCATCCTCGTGATGTCGGTCGTGATGATCACGATGTACACGGGTGTCTCGGTCAACACGGACATCGAGAAGGGGGTCTTCGACCGGTTCCGCACGCTGCCCATCTGGCGGCCGTCGACCATGGTCGGCTATCTGCTCGGCGACGCCCTGCGGTACACGATCGCCTCGGTCGTGATGCTCACCGTCGGCATCGTCCTGGGCTACCGGCCGGACGGCGGGATCGGCGGAGTGCTCGCCGGGATCGCGCTGCTGGTGCTCTTCTCGTTCGCCTTCTCGTGGATCTGGACGATGTTCGGGCTGATGCTGCGCACCGAGAAGTCGGTGATGGGCGTCAGCATGATGGTGATCTTCCCGCTCACCTTCCTGTCCAACGTGTTCGTCGACCCGACGACCATGCCGGGCTGGCTCCAGGCCTTCGTGAACAACAGCCCCATCACTCACCTGGCGTCGGCGGTGCGCGGCCTGATGGGCGGCGACTGGCCCGCCGACGAGGTCGCCTGGTCGCTGGGCTGGGCCGGACTGTTCGTCCTCGTCTTCGGGCCCATCACGATGCGGCTGTACAACCGGAAGTAGCCGGACCCACCCGGCCGGTCAGTTGCGGGGCATCGGCGGCATCGGACGGATGTCGGGGGCGACCTGGGTCGCCGGTGTCTTCCGCACGATCGTGATGAGCCGGTCGGTCAGCTCCAGCCTGACCACGGCCGGATCGTCGTAGCCGAGCACCCGGTGGCCGCGTATGACACTGACCACCAGGTCGGCGACCTCGCGCGGGCTCTTGCCCACCTCGGCCTTGACGACCGGCCGTTCGACGATGTCGAGCCCGCTGCCCTGCTGGATGAGGTCCTCCATCACCATCCCGGCGGAGGGGCTGAGCACGGACAGGCCGAGCAGCCGGCCGGCGGCGCTGGCGCTGGTGATGACGGCGTCGGCGCCGGACTGCTTGAGCAGCGGGGCGTTCTCCTCCTCCCGCACGGCGGCGACGATCTTCGCCCCGCGGTTGAGCTGCCGGGCCGTCAGGGTCACCAGGACCGCCGTGTCGTCACGCTGGGTCGCGATGATGATCTGGCGGGCCTTGTGCACCTCGGCCCGGTTCAGCACCTCGCTGCGAGTCGCGTCCCCGACGATGCCCGCGTAGCCCTCCGCGGTCGCGGCGTCGATCACCTTGGAACTGGGATCGACCACCACGACCTGTTCCTTCTTCAGGCCCGTCGCGCAGACGGTCCGGATCGCCGACCTGCCCTTCGTGCCGAAGCCGATGACGACGGTGTGATCACGCAACGTGGACCTCCAGCGGGTCAGTCGCCACTCATCGCGGGTGCGTTCGGTGAGGGCCTCGAGGGTGGTGCCGACCAGGATGATCAGGAACAGCACGCGCAGGGGCGTGATGACGAGGATGTTCGTGAGCCGGGCGGCGTCACTCGCGGGGGTGATGTCACCGTAGCCGGTGGTGGAGAGCGTGACGGTGGCGTAGTAGAAGGAGTCGAGCAGGTCGACTCCGCCGCCCGCGTTGTCGTTGTAGCCGTCCCGGTCGGCATAGACGACCAGCGCGGTGACGACGAGCACCAGCAGTGCCACGGACAACCGCTTGGCGACCTGGCGGAACGGGTGCTCCACGACCTTCCTCGGGAGTTTCACCCGCTGGGTCACGAGCTGTTCGTCCGCCTGGCGGGCGATCGCGTCCTGGCCCGGAAGTTTCACGTGAAACACACCTCGATTCCCGCGGACGCCCAGGGCAGGTCGAGCAGTTCCGTCTCCTGCCCCGGACGGGCGCCGCCCGGGGGTACGACGGCCAGCGCGTCGGCCGCCGCGATCCCGCGCAGCATGGCGGGGCCGTTGTAGTGCAGCGGCACGGCCTGGTCGCCGCGCAGGACGGCGGGCACGAGCCGGGTGTCGTGCGGGTGCCCGTGCACGGCGTCCCGGAGCGGCAGCGTGTAGGGCTCCGGGGCGGGGCGGGCCGCCAGGGTCCGCAGCAGCGGCTCGGCGAGCGTCAGCAGTCCGGAGACGGCGGCGAGCGGGTTGCCCGGAAGCCCGACGAGGTGCTGGGTCTCCGTGACGCGTGCCAGCAGCATGGGGTGGCCGGGGCGCACCTTGACGCCGTCCACGAGGAGTTCGGCCCCGATACGGCGCAGGGTGGGGTGGACATGGTCGACGGGGCCCGCGGCGGTGCCGCCGGTGGTGACGATGATGTCGGCGTCGGACCCGGTCACCGCCCTGCGCAGGGCGTAGGCGTCGTCGCGGACGCGCCGTACGACGGTGACCTCGGCGCCGAGCGCACGCAGCCAGGGCGGCAGCATCGGGCCGAGCGCGTCCCGGATCAGACCGTCGTGCGGCAGCCCCTCGGTGAGCAACTCGTCGCCGAGGACGAGGACTTCGACGCGGGGCCGGGGAAGGGCGGTGACCGTGTCGTATCCGGCCGCCGCGGCGAGCCCGAGGACGGCCGGGGTGACGAGGGTGCCGACGGGCAGGAGCTGGTCGCCGGTGCGGCATTCCTGGCCCCTGGGCCGGATGTCCTGGCCGGGGGCGACGCCCCGGGTCGCGTGCAGACGGCCCTTGTCGTCGGTGCGGCCGTGTTCGCTGCGCAGGACGGCCGTGGTCTCCGCGGGGATACGGGCGCCGGTGGCGATCCGGACGGCTTCGCCGTCGGTCAGGGGCGCCTGCGCGGTGTGCCCGGCCAGGACGCCCTCCTCCCGTACGTCCCAGGGGGCCGGCCCGCAGACTGCCCAGCCGTCCATCGCGGAGGTGTCGAAGGAGGGGAGGTCGGTGAGGGCGTCGAGGGGTGTGGCCAGGGTGAGGCCGAGGGCGGCGTCGAGCGGCACGGAGACGGGGTCGCGGCGGGCCGCCCGGCCGGCGTTCCGGGCGGCGCGCTCGGCGATGTCCCGGGCCTGTGGCCAGGGGGTGGCCCGGTGCCGGGTGTCCGGCTCCCGGGGTGTGCCGGTGCCGCCCTTCTCACCTCGTGCGGCCGGTTCGGGTCGTGCGGCCGGTTCGGGCGGGTGGGTGCCGTTGCTGTTGTTCACGAGGGCGAGCACCTCCTCGACGTCGAGGTCTTCGGCGTCCTCACCGGTGCGGGTGGAGCGGGGGGTCATCCGGCGTCCGGGCGGGTGTCGGGCGTCGCGTCGGGGGCGACGTCGGGCCGGTCGCCCGGGGCCTTCGGGGGTACCTGGGCTTCCGGGGCTCTTGAGGTGCTCTCCTCCGCCCAGCGGGCGGCGAGGGCCACGGCCTTGCGGGAGGCTTCGGAGACCGCCTCGGGGCCCCCGCCGGCCCGCGCGGCCGCGTAGCCGACGAGGAAGGTGGTCAGTGGCGCGGCGGGCCTGGCCACACCGTGGGCGGCGTCGCGGGCGAGGTCGAGCAGCTCTTTCACATCGACGTCGAGGTCGATTCCCAGCTCGTCCTTGACCGCGGAGATCCATTCATCCAACACGTTCCCATGCTCCCTGATGCGTGCCCTGGCGGAGGCGATGTCGTCCCAGGTGTCGCAGTCGAAGGACGCGACGGGATCGGAGACGCGGGTGAGGTCGAGCTCGGCGGTGAGGCGCCGCAGGGGAAGTCCGTGCGGACCGCCGTGCCGCTCGGCGAGGACGGCGAGCGTCTCGCGCAGCCGCCGCGTGCGGTACGCGGCGACGAGCGGCTGGTCGCGGCCGTCGGGGTCGGTCAGCAGCACGCCGTCGGCGGCGCTCCCCCGCAGTGTGTCCAGCAGCCGGCCGACGGTCCGCGCCCGAAGGAACGGCAGGTCGGCGGAGAGCACCACGACATGCTCCGCCGTGGTGTGCCGGAGTCCGGCGTCGAGCGCGGCGAGCGGTCCGCCGCCGGGCGGGTCCTCACGGGCCCAGGTCACGGACCGTGCCGTCGGCCGGGGCGCGGCCACGACGACGGTGGTACGGGCGCCGTCGCACGCGGCGAGCACCCGGTCGAGCAGGGCTCGCCCGCCGACGCGCACCCCGGGTTTGTCCGCGCCCCCGAGGCGCCGCGCGGCACCGCCGGCGAGCACGACGGCGTCGTAGGCGGCGGGAGGCTCGTACGCGGTCACCCCCCGAGTATGCGTGCCTCCGCGATCACATGGAACGCGGGGGAACGGAAGTGATCACAGGCAGCAGTTCACGCCGAACAGGAATCACAGCGTCCGCAGCAGCACCGCCGGCTGTTCCACACAGTCCGCCACGTAGCGCAGGAAGCCGCCCGCCGTGCCGCCGTCGCACACCCGGTGGTCGAAGGTGAGCGAGAGCTGGACCACCTGCCGCACGGCCAGCTCGCCCTCGTGCACCCAGGGTTTGGGGACGATGCGGCCGACGCCGAGCATGGCGGCCTCGGGGTGGTTGATGATCGGCGTGGAGCCGTCGACGCCGAAGACTCCGTAGTTGTTCAACGTGAAGGTGCCGCCGGTGAGTTCGCCGGGCGTCAGCTTTCCGGTCCGGCCCGCCTCGGTCAGCCGGGCGAACTCCGCGGTCAGCGACTCGGCGTCCCGCGCGTGCGCGTCCCTGACCACCGGGACGACCAAGCCCCGGTCGGTCTGCGCCGCGAAGCCCAGATGCACATGGTCGAACCGGACGACCTCCCTGGCCTGCGCGTCCACCGTGGAGTTGAGCTCGGGGAAGCGGGCGAGGGCCGCGGTGCAGATCCGGGCCAGCAGGGCCAGGAGGGAGATCTTCGGCCCGCCTGCCGCGTTCATCGCCGTCCGGGCCCGCATGAGTTCCGTGGCGTCGGCGTCCACCCAGCAGGTCGCGTCGGGGATCTCGCGGCGGCTGCGGGACAGCTTGTCGGCGACCGCGCCCCGCATGCCCTTGAGGGGCGTACGGATCTCGCCCGGGGCGGCTGTCGTGGTGGGCCGGGGTGCGGGGGCCGCTGTCTCGGCGGGCCGGGGAGCGGCGCGCAGGGCGTACTCCACGTCCGCCCGCAGGATCAGCCCGTCGGGCCCGGAGCCGGTCAGCTCCCGCAGGTCGAGGCCGTTCTGCCGGGCCAGCCTGCGGACCAGGGGCGAGATCACGGGGACGGGGCCGTCCTCGGCCTCGGGGGCGCCCGCCCGCCCGTTCACCGCCGGGGCGGGGGCGGCACCGGCCCTCGGCTCCTGCCGCACCCGGCGCCGCCGCGCCGGTGCCTCGGAGGTGCCGTACCCGACGAGGACGTTCCCCGAGCCCTCGGCGGCGGAGCCCACGGAGCCGGAGCCCTCGGAGCCTGCCGGCGCCCGCTCCCCCACCGCCACCGTGATCAGCGGCGCCCCGACGGGCAGTTCCGTGCCCTCCTCGCCGAAGCGGGCCGTGACCACACCCCCGTAGGGGCAGGGCACCTCGACCATCGCCTTGGCCGTCTCGACCTCGACGACCGGCTGGTCGATGGCGACCACGTCGCCGATCTCCACCAGCCAGCGCACGATCTCCGCCTCGGTGAGCCCCTCTCCGAGGTCGGGCAGCTTGAACTCCAACACCTGTGCCATCAGCTCTCGGCCTCCCACTGCAGACGCCCCACGGCGTCCAGGATCCGGTCCACACCGGGCAGGTGGTGGCGCTCCAGCATCGGCGGCGGATACGGGACGTCGAACCCGGCGACGCGCAGCACCGGCGCCTCCAGGTGGTGGAAGCAGCGCTCCGTGACCCGGGCCGCGATCTCCCCGCCCGGGCCCCCGAAGGAACCCGACTCGTGGACGACGACCGCGCGTCCCGTCCGCCGCACCGAGGCGCACACCGTCTCGTCGTCGAACGGCACCAGGGAGCGCAGATCGACGACTTCGAGGTCCCAGCCCTCGGCCCGGGCCGCCTCGGCCGCCTCCATGCAGACGGGTACGGACGGCCCGTACGTGATGAGCGTGGCGCTCCGGCCCGAGCGCCGCACCACCGCGCGGCCTATCGGTTCAACGGGCTCCGGCTCCTCGGGGTTCCAGGAGTCCTTCGACCAGTACAGCCGCTTCGGCTCCAGGACGACGACCGGGTCGTCGGAGGCGATGGCCGCGCGCAGCAGGCCGTAGGCGTCGGCGACGGTGGCGGGCGTGACCACATGGAGCCCCGGAGTCGCCATGTAGTACGCCTCGGAGGAGTCGCTGTGGTGCTCCACGCCGCCGATGCCGCCGCCGTAGGGGACGCGGATGGTGATCGGCAGGGGCATCTTGCCGCGGGTGCGGTTGCGCGTCCGGGCCACGTGCGAGATGAGCTGCTCGAACGCCGGGTAGGCGAACGCGTCGAACTGCATCTCCACGACCGGCCTCAGGCCGTACATCGCCATGCCGACGGCGGTGCCGAGGATGCCCGCCTCGGCGAGCGGGGTGTCGGTGCAGCGGTCCTCGCCGAACTCCTTGGCGAGTCCGTCGGTGACGCGGAAGACGCCGCCGAGGGTGCCGACGTCCTCGCCCATGACGTGCACGGCGGGGTCGGCGGCCATGGCGTCGCGCAGCGCGCGCGTGAGGGCCTGCGCCATGGTGGCCGGTTTGACGGCGACGGTGGTCATCAGTGAGAGCCCCCCTCGGCCTCGGCCGCCAGCTCGGCCCGCAGCTGGTCCCGCTGCTCGCGCAGCTGCGGGGTGGGCTCGGCGTAGACGTGGGTGAACAGGTCCATCGGGTCGAGCGCCGGGTCCTGGTTCATGTGCGCGCGCAGCTCGGCGGCCATCGCCTCGGCGGCGTCCCGCGCGGCCTGCTTGCCGGCCTCGTCGAGCAGGCCGCGCTCGGTCAGCTCCCGCTCCAGCAGCTGGATCGGGTCGTGCTCGCGCCAGGTCTCGACCTCGGCGTCACCGCGGTAGCGGGTCGCGTCGTCGGCGTTGGTGTGGGCGTCGACGCGGTAGGTGATCGCCTCGACCAGGGTGGGACCGCCGCCCGCGCGCGCGTGCCGTACGGCGTCGGAGAGCACCTCGTGCACGGCGGCGGCGTCGTTGCCGTCGACCAGGCGGCCGGGCATGCCGTAGCCGACGGCCTTGTGGGCCAGCGACGGGGCCGCGGTCTGCTTGGCGAGCGGGACGGAGATCGCGAAGCCGTTGTTCTGCACCAGGAAGACGACCGGGGCCTGCCAGACGGCGGCGAAGTTCAGCGCCTCGTGGAAGTCGCCCTCGCTGGTGCCGCCGTCGCCGACCATGGCCAGCGCGACCACGTCGTCGCCCTTGAGGCGGGCGGCGTGCGCGAGGCCCACGGCGTGCGGCAGCTGCGTGGCGAGCGGGGTGCACAGGGGGGCGACCCGGTGCTCGTAGGGGTCGTAGCCGGTGTGCCAGTCGCCGCGCAGCAGTGTGAGCGCCTCGACGGGGTCCACGCCCCGGGCCACCACGGCGAGCGTGTCGCGGTAGCTCGGGAAGAGCCAGTCCCGGTCCTCCAGGACCATGGCGGCGGCGACCTCGCAAGCCTCCTGGCCGGTGGTGGAGGGGTAGACGGCGAGGCGGCCCTGCTTGGTGAGGGCGGTGGCCTGCGCGTTGTAGCGGCGGCCTCGGACCAGCTGCGCGTACAGCGTCCGCAGCAGTTCCGGGTCGGCCTTCGCGGCGGCCTCGGTGCCGAGGACGCGGTACGGCTCGGCGTCGGGCAGCAGCGGCGCGGGATCCATGCGGGGCTGCCAGGCGGGCGGCGGGGTAGGCCGGTACGCGCCCCGCTGCTCCATGACCGTCATGACGGCACCTCCTCGTGGGAGCGGCTACGGGAGACGTGTCGGCTGTGACCCGCCTCACCTACCGATTGTTCGGTCGACGGCACAATTTGGCTATGGGTGGCCTCAGGCTGTGGACAAACGGTTCTCCACAGCCTGTGATGGACGCAGTACGTCCATGGTAGGGAGGTCGGCGCAGGTGGCATCTGAACAAATGGCCGAAGGGCAGGACGCCGGTGCCGCGCTGCCGCCGCCGCGGCCCCTCGACGCCATAGATCAGGACATCCTGCGCATGCTCCAGGCGGACGGCCGCGCCTCGATACGGTCGGTCGCCGAACGGGTCCACGTCTCCCGCGCCAACGCCTACGCCCGCATCAACCGGCTCGTCGAGGACGGTGTCATCCGCGGCTTCGGCGCCCGCGTCGACCATCAGCGGGCCGGCCAGGGGACGTCCGCGTACATCACGCTGAAGATCGTGCAGAACTCCTGGCGCACGGTGCGCGAGGAACTCAGACAGCTCCCCGGCGCCTCCCACATCGCCCTGGTGGGCGGGGACTTCGACGTGCTGCTGCTGGTGCACGTCTCCGACAACCGGTCCCTGCGCGAACTGGTGCTGACCCGCCTCCAGGCGATCCCGCAGGTGCTCAGCACCCGCACGCTGCTGGTGTTCGAGGAGGAGGACCTGGAGCCGCAGGGCTGAGGAGTCGTTTCCCTGAGGCTCAGGCGTCCTTCCGGAGCCCCCCGAACGCCAGCCGCACCACCGCGTCGGCCACCTCGCGCTCGTTCATGCCCCGCCCGTCCGGGCGGTACCACTCCACGATCGAGTTGATCATTCCGAAGACCAGCCTGGTCACCAGCCGGACCTCTATGTCGCCGCGTACGTCCCCGTCCGCCGCCGCCGCCTTGATCAGGTCGGCCACCCGGTGGTCGAAGTCGCGGCGCCGCTCCAGCGCCCACCGCTCCGTGTCCGTGTTGCCGCGCACCCGCAGCAGCAGGGTCACGTAGGGCAGCTCGGCTATGAGCACCTCGACCATGCGCCGCACGACGTACTCCAGCCGCTCGGCGGACCGCCCCACGCGCGCGTGCTCCTCGTCGAGGATCCCGAAGAGGCCGTCCAGGGCCCGGCTCACGGCCCGGCGCAGCAGCTCCTCCTTGCCGGTGACGTGGTGGTATATCGACGACTTGGAGATGCCGGCCGCCTTGGAGAGGTGCTCCATGGAGGTGCCGTCGTAGCCGCGCTCGTTGAACACCCGGACGGCGACGGACAGCAGGGTGTCCGGGGTGTACGTGTCGCGCTTGGCGGTGGTCATGAGGCTGGGCCCTCCCGCTTGTCGGAGGCGTGGGCGTGGCGGTACAGCGCGAGGGACGGCGTGTAACGGCCCGAGGGGTCGCGCATGTGGAGGTCGTCCAGGAGCGCGTAGGCCCAGTAGCGGCCGAGTTTCCGGCTCCACTCGAAGGGGCCGAGGGGGTAGTTGACGCCGAGGCGCATCGCGGTGTCGATGTCCTCCTCGGTGGCCACGCCCTTGGCGACCGCGTCGTGCGCCAGGTCGATGATCCGCGCGACCGTGCGGGCGACGATCATGCCGGGCACGTCGCCGATGAGGCTGACCCGCTTGCCCATCGCCTGGAACAGGCCGATGGCCTCGGCGAGGGTCCCCGGGGAGGTGTCCTGGGAGGCGGACAGGGCGATCCGGGTGGCCTTGCGGTAGTCGAGGGCGAGGTCGAAGTAGACGACGTCCCGGAACTCCACGGAGGTCTGCCCGTCGGCGAGGGCGAGCTGGCCACCGCTCGGCAGCACCATGCGGGTGCCGTTGTCGTCGTCCTCGTCGCGGACCGGGATGCCCGCCTCGCGGATCAGCGCGAGCAGGTCGGACGCCGGCCCCAGATCGCCCTCGGCGACGACGTACGCGGGCGGCTGCCGCCGCTCCGCCGTGTCCGGCTCCGGGCGCTCGGCGCCGTCCCCGTGGTCGTACCAGCCCTGGCCGGTCTTGCGGCCCAGCCGGCCGGACTCGACCAGGCGCCGCTGGGCGAGGGACGGCGTGAAGCGCACGTCCTGGAAGAAGGACTCCCAGACCGACCGGGTGACGGACTCGTTGACGTCCTGGCCGATCAGGTCGGTCAGCTCGAACGCGCCCATCCGGAAACCGCCCGATTCGCGCAGCACGGCGTCGATGGTGGCCGGGTCGGCGCCCTGCGCCTCGTACACCGCGAAGGCCTCGGCGTAGAAGGGCCGGGCGATGCGGTTGACGATGAAGCCGGGGGTGTCCGCGCAGGCGACCGGCGCCTTGCCCCAGGCGCGGGCGGTCTCGTACGCGCGCGTGGCCGACGAGACGTCGGTGGCGAACCCGGAGACGACCTCGACCAGCGGCAGCAGCGGTGCCGGGTTGAAGAAGTGCAGGCCGACGAAGCGGCCGGGGGAGCGCAGGGCGCCGCCGATGGCGGTGACGGACAGGGACGAGGTGTTGGTGGCGAGCAGGCAGTCGTCGGCGACGATGCCCTCCAACTCGCGGAACAGGTCCTGCTTGACGTCCAGCCGCTCCAGGACCGCCTCGACGACCAGGGAGCAGTCCGCGAGCTCGGCGAGGGCCTCGGCGGGCAGCAGTCTGGCGCGGGCGGCGTCCCGGTCGGCGGCGGTGAGGCGTTCCTTCTCGACGAGCCGGTCCAGGCGCGCGCCGATCTCGTCGGCGGCCTCCCGGGCCCGCCCGGGGACGGCGTCGTACAGCCGTACGGGATGGCCCGCGACGAGCGCGACCTGGGCGATTCCCTGGCCCATGGTGCCGGTGCCGACGACGGCCACGGGGCTGCTGAGGTCGAGTGCTGTCATGTGCGCGATCCTCCCGCACGGGGTTTTCCACAGATGCGGCGGACCCCCTTGAGCCGACCGATCGTTCGGTTACTCTAGCTGTGTCCGAGTGTTCCTGCCCAGGTTTCTGCCCAGGTCATGAACTCGACGAAGAGTTCTTGAGACGAGGAGATGGTCACCCATGACCGCCGCACTCTCGGCGCACGAGCTGATCGCCCGGCACCGGTCCACCCTCGACCAGGCGCTGGAAGCGATCCGCACGCGCGCGTACTGGTCCCCGCACCCCGAGCACCCCAAGGCCTACGGGGAGCACGGCAGCCTGGACGCGGCGGCGGGCAAGGCCGCCTTCGACGCCCTGCTCGGCTCCCGCCTCGACCTGGGCCAGCCCGGCACCGACGACTGGGTGGGCGGCGAGACGTCCCCCTACGGCATCGACCTGGGGGTGACGTACCCGCACGCGGACCTCGACGTGCTGCTGCCCGCCATGAAGGCCGGACAGCGGGCCTGGCGGGACGCGGGCGCGGAGCAGCGCGCGGTGGTCTGCCTGGAGATCCTCAAGCGGATCAGCGACCGCACCCACGAGTTCGCGCACGCGGTCATGCACACCTCCGGCCAGGCGTTCATGATGGCGTTCCAGGCGGGCGGCCCGCACGCGCAGGACCGCGGCCTGGAGGCGGTGGCGTACGCGTACGTGGAGCAGGTGCGCACGCCCGACCACGCCGAGTGGACCAAGCCGCAGGGCAAGCGCGACCCGCTGGCGATGAGCAAGCAGTTCACGCCGGTTCCGCGGGGCATCGCCCTGATGATCGGCTGCAACACCTTCCCGACGTGGAACGGCTACCCGGGCCTGTTCGCCTCCCTCGCCACGGGCAACGCGGTCCTGGTCAAGCCCCACCCGCGCGCGGTGCTGCCGCTCGCCCTCACCGTGCGGGTCGCGCGCGAGGTGCTCGCCGAGGCGGGCTTCGACCCGAACCTGGTCGCGCTGGCCGCCGAGCGCCCCGGCGAGGGCATCGCCAAGACCCTGGCGACGCGTCCCGAGATCCGGATCATCGACTACACGGGCTCGACCGAGTTCGGCGACTGGCTGGAGGCCAACGCCCGCCAGGCGCAGGTCTACACGGAGAAGGCCGGCGTCAACACCGTCGTCGTCCACTCCACGTCCGACTACAAGGGCATGCTCTCCAACCTGGCGTTCTCGCTGTCCCTGTACAGCGGCCAGATGTGCACGACCCCGCAGAACCTCCTCGTCCCCCGGGACGGCATCTCCACGGACCAGGGCCCCAAGTCCTACGACGAGGTGGTCGCCGACCTCGCCAGGTCGGTCGACGGCCTGCTCGGCGACGACGCCCGGGCGAACGCCCTGCTCGGTGCGATCGTCACCCCGGACGTGAAGGCGCGTCTGGAGGCCGCGGCGGGTCTCGGCGAGGTCGCCCTGGCGTCCCGGGAGATCACCAACCCCGACTTCCCGGGGGCCGTTGTCCGCACGCCGGTGATCGTGAAGCTGGACGGGGCCAAGCCGGACGACGAGGCCGCGTACATGAGCGAGTGCTTCGGGCCGGTGTCCTTCGCCGTCGCCGTCGACTCGGCCTCGGACGCGGTGGAGCTGCTGCGGCGGACCGTCCGCGAGAAGGGCGCGATGACCGTCGGGGCGTACACGACCGACCCGGAGGTCGAGCAGGACGTGCGGGAGGCCTGTCTGGAGGAGGCGGCGCAGTTGTCGCTGAACCTGACGGGCGGGGTGTATGTGAACCAGACGGCCGCGTTCTCCGACTTCCATGGGTCGGGTGGCAACCCTGCGGCCAGTGCGGCGCTGTGTGACGGGGCGTTCGTGGCCAACCGGTTCCGGGTGGTGGAGGTGCGCAGGGAGGCCTGAGGGCTCGGGGGTTCGGGTTGTTGCGCGGGTGCCGGTCGGTTGTGGTTGTTCGCGCCCACGCGGCGGAGCCGCACATCGATACAGCCCGCGCCCCTAATAAGAGCCGTTGCTCCAGTGGTACAGCGTCATAGCCACACTGGTCGCCAGGTTGTAGCTGCTGACCTGCGGACGCATCGGCAGGGACAGCAAGTGGTCGGCACGCGCGCGGAGTTCCGTCGACAGGCCCGTGCGTTCCGAGCCGAACGCGAGGACGGCGTCGTCCGGGAGCTTGACGCCCCGGATGTCGTCGCCCTCGGGGTCGAGGGCGAACAGCGGGCCGGGCGGCAGGTCGGGGACCTCCAGTCGTTCCACGGCCGTCGCGAAGTGCAGGCCCGCCCCGCCGCGCACGACCGTCGGATGCCAGGGGTCGACCGTCCCGGTCGTCACCACGCCCGTCGCGCCGAAGCCGGCGGCCAGGCGGATCACCGCCCCCGCGTTGCCGAGGTTGCGCGGATTGTCGAGGACCACGACCGGGCTGGTGCGGGGCGTGCGCGCCAGCCGGGCGAGGTTGGACTCGCGGGAGGGGCGCACGGCGAGCGCGGCCACGGCGGTGGGGTGCGGGCGCGGCACGAACGAGGCGTACGTCTCGTACGGCACCTCCGTGAGCAGCGCGCCCAGCGCGTCCCGTACGTCCGGGGCCAGCTCGTCGGCGAGGGCGAGCGCGGCCGCCCGGTCGGCGGTGACCGCCACCGGCACCTCGGCGCCGAACCGCACCGCGTGCTTGAGGGCGTGGAAGCCGTCGAGCAGGACGGTGCTGCCGGCGAGCCGGTGCCAGACGGTGACGGGGTCGGTCATGCGCCGAAGCCTACGTGTGTGGCCTGGGAACTCTCGGGGTCGTGCTGCCCGGGCACCGGCGTGCGCCCACCGCGCCGACTCAGCGGCAGCCGGTCACGCGCGCGTGCCGACCAGCCTCCCAGGCGGCGCAGGAAGGACGTCGGCAGGAACACCGCGTCCGCCGCGATCATCGCCAGCGAGAAGAACGGCAGGCCCAGGACGACGGCGATCACGGCGTGCTCGGTGATCATGAGCGCCAGCAGGACGTTCTTCACCCGCCGGTTGAACAGCGTGAACGGGAAGGCGACCTGCACGAGGACCGTCCCGTAGGTCATGAGCATCACCATCGTGCCGCTGGAGGACAGCAGGTCGGCGAGGGAGGGCCAGGGCGAGAAGTACTCCAGGTGGAGCGGGTAGTAGACGGCGGTGCCGTCCTGCCAGCGGGACCCCTGGATCTTGTACCAGCCGGCCGTCGCGTAGATCAGACACGCCTCGGCCATGATCACGAGCAGGGCGCCGTTGTGCACGATGTTGGCGACGACGTCGAGCAGGATCCGCGGTTCGCCGGACTTCCCGCGCCGCCCGGCCAGCCACCACAGGGCCTGCGCCGCCCACACCGTCCACAGCAGCACGGGTATCAGCAGGTCGTCGCCGTCCGTCCGCCCGGCCAGGGTCGCCGCGAGCAGCACGGCCCCGAGCACGCCCCACAGGGCCGGGCCGGTCCGGTCCGTGACCCGCTCGCCCCGCGCCCGTGCGTCCCGGTCGCGCGCGGCCCGCCGGGCGTCCAGCGACCACACCTGGGCGCAGCGCGTGAACACCAGGTAGATCGACATCAGGTGCAGCACGTTGTCGCCGCCGTCGCCCATGAAGACGCTGCGGTTCTGCAGCGACAGCACGCCGACCATGAACAGCACCGACATGGTGCGGGTGCGCCAGCCCAGCAGCAGCAGGGCGCTGGTCAGGATCGCGAGCGCGTAGACGAGCTCGAACCAGATCCGGCCGTCCGACCACATCAGGGTGGTGAAGGCCTTGTTGGTCCCGATCAGCTGCTCGGCGAGACCCCAGCTCCAGGGCCCGTCGGGACCGTAGAGCTCATGGCGGTGGGGCAGCTCGCGCAGCAGGAACAGCAGCCAGGTCGCGCTGAAGCCGATGCGGATCACGGCCGTCTGGTACGGGCCGAGGGCGGCCTCGGTGACCCGGGCGATGCCACGCGAGACGGCCAGCGAGAAGCCGTTCACCGCACACCTCCCCGGGCCTCGTCGCGCGGCACCGGCCACCAGGGCAGCTCCCGGTAGGACGGCGTCGTGGAGACCTTCTCCCGGCTCCACTCCGGCGGCGGCACGTTGGTGGTGCGGGAGCGGACCTGGACGCGTTCGATCACACCGCCGTCTCCGGCCGTGGCGCCCGCCGCGTCGTCGCGGTCGAGGCGCAGCACCACGATCCGGCGCAGATACGACTCGGAGAGCGAGCCGCGCAGGCCCACCGGGCGGCTCTCGCTGTCGTGCGTCGCGGTGAAGAAGTCCCAGGCGCGGCGCAGCTCGTTCTGCTGGGTGTGGCTGGGCAGCAGATTGCCGTCGATGGCCCGGCCGTCCTCGGCGGACAGGTCGTACCAGCCGGTGCTCAGCCTCTCGCCGTCCGCGCCGCGGACCTCGGCGCGGGCCTGGATCGAGATGTCCTGCTGGAGCGGGTTCGGGGCGAAGAGCTTCCAGTTCTGCTCGAACTCCGGATAGATCCAGTCGTCCACGGCCCTGCCGTGCTCCTTGGTGACCGTGTTCGCCGGCGCCACGTGCAGGAACGTCATCGCGATGTGCACACAGACCCCGATCGCGACGACGGCGAGCGCCACCGCGACACCGACCTGATACGGGAGGGAGAGCGCGGCGATGCCGGAGCGGGGCGGGCCGGGCGGCCCCGGCTCGGCGAGCCCGGACGGGCCGGACGGAACGGGCGGACCGTCCGGCCCGTGCCGGGCGTTCGAGCCCTCGTCGTACGCGTCCAATTCCGCCCCGTTCCAGATCCCGGTCCGTCGTACCGCCCGCGCACCACCGCGCGGCGTCGGCACGGGCACGGTACTCAGGCCACCGACCCCGGCACAGCCCCTGTTCGCCGGTCCCGGCCGTGGCCGTCGCCACACCGCGGAAGCCGACCGCACGGAAGCCGACCGCACGGAAGCCGACCGCACGGAAGCCGACCGTACGTTGCCCGCGACCGCCCGGAGGGACACCATACGGCGCCCGCCCGTACGCCCATTCCCTTCTTCTAGAACCTGTTCTATCTTGACGCCCCGTCAGCTCAACGGGATCGGCCCGGGAGGACAGGCACCGTGGACTTCACCTTCACCGAGGAGCAGCAGGCGGCGGCCGAGGCGGCGAAGGGCGTGTTCGCCGGGGTCGCCCCGGACGCCGTGCCCAGCCCCGCGCTCACCCCCGGCGCCGTCGCCGAGACCCACGACCACGCCCTGTGGGCCAGGCTCGCCGACGCGGACCTGCTGAGCCTGCTGCTCGACGAGCGGTACGGCGGGGCCGGCCTGGACGCCATCGCGCTGTGCCTGGTGCTGCGGGAGTCGGCTCGGGTGCTGGCCAGGGTGCCGCTGCTGGAGAGCGGCGCGGCGGCCGCCGCCGTCCAGGCCTTCGGGAGCGACGAGGCGAAGTCCGCCCTGCTCGCCCGGGCCGGCCGGGGCGAGATCGTGCTGACCGTCGCCGCGCACGGCCGCACCGGCCACGACCCGGCCGAGCTGGCCGTGACCGCACGGCAGGACGGCGAGGCCTGGGTGCTGGACGGGGTGCAGACGGCCGTGCCGTGGGCCTACGACGCGGATGTCACGGTCGTACCCGCCCACACCGCGACCGGCCGGACCGTCCTGGCCCTGGTGCCCCGCGAGCACCCGGGGGCCGTCCTCGCCGAGCAGTTCTCCACCAGCGGTGAGCGGCTCGGCGAGCTGCGGCTGGAGTCGGCCCGGCTCGCCGCGCGGGACGTGATCGACGCCGACGGGGCGTGGGGGTGGCTGCGGGACCTGCTGGCCACCGGCACGTGCGCGCTGGCGCTCGGGCTCGGGGAACGCGTGCTGCGGATGACCGGGGAGTACACGAGCAAACGGGAACAGTTCGGGTTCCCGATCGCCACCTTCCAGGCCGTCGCCGTGCAGGCCGCCGACCGCTACATCGACCTGCGCGCGATGGAGGCCACACTGTGGCAGGCCGCGTGGCGGATCGCCTCGGGGGCACCGGGCGCGCTGCCCGCCGCCGGTGACGTCGCCGTCGCCAAGATCTGGGCGGCGGAGGGCGTACGCCGGGTCGTACAGACCGCGCAGCATCTGCACGGCGGGTTCGGCGCCGACGTCGACTACCCCCTGCACCGGTACCACGCCTGGGCCAAGCACCTGGAGCTGTCTCTCGGCCCGGCCGCGGCACACGAGGAGGCCCTGGGCGACCTGCTGGCGGCACACCCGCCGGCCTGAAGTCCTCTGGACGGGAGGCGCCACAGCTAGGGCCTGTCGTTTGGATCACGCCGCAGACGCGGGGCCTGGCACGCACATCTGCCGCGTTCTCGTCGGTCGCCGACTCCCCCACGCTCGGCT
>NZ_JBIBHN010000057.1:0-18741 GCF_042957035.1 Streptomyces sp. NPDC008137
ATCAGATCTTTCCGATCCGATTTCCTCGGTGCTTTCCAGGTTCCCGCTTCCGCGTTTCCCTTTCCGGCGGTTCCGACTCTATCAGATCCTTTCGGACCTGATCCCCAGTCAGTGGGGTTTGTCTTTGCGGCTGTTGGGCCGTTCCGACGAGTGAGACTTTAGCGGATTCCCCGGCTCCCGAGCGAATCGGGGGCCTCGTTCTTTCGAACGGAGATTCCTCATTCCGTAAATACGCATACCAATGAAACGACGACAGGCGTACTGCGCGTCGAAGAGTGGTTGGTACTTCCGGAGTGGCTGCCCGGGGACCGACCGGAGTCGGCGCTCACGTCGGGCAACTCGGAGAACACTACGGACGGGGGTTGGGCGTGTCAACTCGGGGGCGGGCGGCACTCCGGAGGCGTAGCCTGGGCTGCATGACGACGCGTACGTGCACCCAGCTGTGGTGGGCCGCCTGACGGCGGCCGCTCTCGCGTATGCATTCAACGGCCGCCGCTTCGGCGGCCGTTCTTGTTTCTCCCTCCGGAACCACCGAGGGACGGCCGCCCGGGGCGGCGGTCCCGGCCAGGAGGTGGAGGAGAGATGACACGGGTCTTCAGCGGGGTCAAGCCGACGGGGCATCTGACGCTGGGGAACTACTTGGGAGCCATGCGGCGGTGGGCTGCCGTCGACCAGCACGAGGCCGATGCCTTGTTCTGTGTCGTCGATCTGCATGCCTTGACCGTGGAGCATGATCCGGCGCGGGTGCGCCGGCTGAGTCGGCAGGCGGCGACGTTGCTGCTGGCGTCCGGGCTGGATCCGGACGAGTGCACGGTGTTCGTGCAGAGCCATGTGGACGAGCACGCTCGGCTGTCGTATGTGCTGGAGTGCGTCGCCACCGACGGCGAGATGCGGCGGATGATCCAGTACAAGGAGAAGGCCGCGCGGGAGCAGCGGCGGGGTGGGAGTGTGCGGCTGTCGCTGCTGACCTACCCGGTGCTGATGGCGGCGGACATCCTGGCCTACGGGGCCGATGAGGTGCCGGTCGGGGACGATCAGCGGCAGCATGTGGAGCTGGCGCGGGATATCGCCGTGCGGTTCAACCAGCGGTACGGGCATACGTTCGTGGTGCCACGGGCCACGCGTCCCGAGGTCGCGGCTCGGGTGATGAATCTGCAGGATCCGATGTCGAAGATGGGCAAGAGCGACGACGTCGGGCCGGGGATCGTCTATCTGTTGGACGAGCCGGACGTGGTGCGGAAGAAGGTCATGCGGGCGGTGACCGACAGCGGGCGTGAGGTCGTCTACGACCGGGAGGCCCGGCCGGGGCTCGCGAATCTGCTGGAGATTCTCGCCGCGTGCTCGGGTGAGGAGCCGGAGAGGTTGAGCGGCGCGTACGCGTCGTACGGGGATCTGAAGAAGGACACCGCTGAGGCGGTGGTGGAGGTGCTTCGGCCGGTTCAGAAGCGCCACAAGGAGTTGTGCGCGGACCCCGGGTATGTGGAGCGCGTGCTGCGGGACGGGGCGGAGCGGGCGCGGGGGATGGCTCGGCCGACGGTGGATGCCGCTTATCGCGCGATCGGGTTGCTCCCGGCGTGATGTGCCGCGGGGGCGGGTGATCGGCCCGCCCCCGGGTGCTCAGCTGTTGTTGCCGGAGGCCAGGGCGCGGCTGCGGTCGCGGGCGGCTTCGAGGGCGGCGATGAGGGCGGCTCGTACGCCGTGGCTCTCGAGTTCGCGGATGGCGTTGATCGTCGTGCCCGCGGGGGACGTGACGTTCTCGCGGAGCTTGACCGGGTGCTCGCCGCTGTCGCGGAGCATCGTCGCGGCGCCGATGGCGGACTGGACGATCAGGTCGTGGGCCTTGTCGCGGGGCAGGCCGAGGAGGATGCCGGCGTCGGTCATGGCTTCGACCAGGTAGAAGAAGTAGGCCGGGCCGGAGCCGGAGAGTGCGGTGCAGGCGTCCTGCTGGGACTCGGGGACGCGGAGCGTCTTGCCGACGCCGCCGAAGATCTCCTCGGTGTGGGCGAGGTGGTCGGCGGTGGCGTGGGTGCCGGCGGAGATGACGGACATCGCCTCGTCGACGAGGGCCGGGGTGTTCGTCATGACGCGGACGACCGGGGTGCCGGTGGCGAGGCGTTCCTCGAAGTACGCCGTGGGGATGCCGGCGGCGCCGCTGATGACCAGGCGGTCTGCGGGGACGTGGGGGGCGAGTTCGTCGAGGAGCGTGCCCATGTCCTGCGGTTTGACCGTGAGGATCAGGGTGTCGGCGGTCTTCGCGGCTTCCGGGTTGGTGACCGGGGTGACGCCGTAGCGGGTGCGGAGTTCCTCGGCCCGTTCCTGGCGGCGGGCGGTGACCAGGAGGTCGGCCGGGTTCCAGCCGGCGCGGATCATGCCGCTGAGCAGGGCTTCGCCGATCTTGCCGGTGCCGAGGACTGCGACTTTCTGGGTCATGGCTGGGGTGTCCTCCGGAGGGTGCGCGTCGTCCGGTTCATCCTCGCACTCGGGGGCTGTGGGGCGGGGGTGTGTCCGGTGGGCGGGATGTCGGGCGGGCCCTCGGATCATGCCGTCCTGCGTCGTAGCGTCGCGGCGCCCAGGGTCAGGACCAGGAGGGCGCAGCCCGCCACGATCAGGGCGTCTCGTACGAAGGTGGCCGTCATGTCGGTGTGGTGGAGGACCTCGTTCATGCCGTCCACGGCGTAGGACATGGGGAGGACGTCGGAGATGGTCTCCAGGACCGGGTGCATGGCGTCGCGCGGGGTGAACAGGCCGCAGAGGAGGAGCTGGGGGAAGATCACCGCCGGCATGAACTGGACCGCCTGGAATTCCGATGCCGCGAAGGCCGAGACGAAGAGGCCTAGCGCGGTGCCCAGGAGGGCGTCGAGGAGGGCCACCAGGAGGAGGAGCCAGGGGCTGCCGGTGACGTCGAGGCCGAGGAACCAGACCGCGAGGCCTGTGGCCAGGGCGGACTGGATGATCGCGAGGGTGCCGAAGGCGAGGGCGTAGCCGGCGATGAGGTCGCCCTTGCCGAGGGGCATGGCGAGGAGGCGTTCGAGGGTGCCGGAGGTGCGTTCGCGCAGGGTGGCGATGGAGGTCACCAGGAACATCGTGATCAGCGGGAAGATCCCGAGGAGGGACGCGCCGATGCTGTCGAAGGTGCGGGGGGTGCCGTCGAAGACGTAGCGGAGCAGGAGCAGCATCACGCAGGGGATGAGGAGCAGGAGCACGATCGTGCGGGGGTCGTGGGTGAGCTGGCGCAGGACTCGGGTGGTGGTGGCCGTGGTGCGGGCGAGGCTCAGGGCCTTCGGTGTGGTGGTTGTGGTAGCTGGGGTGGTGGGGGTGGCGGTTGTGGTGCCAGGGGTCGTCATCGTGTCGTCTCCTTCGGGCGGGATGCCGCCTTCGCTTCGTCCACCAGGTGCAGGAAGGCCTCCTCGACCGTCTCGGCGCCGGTGGCGGTGCGCAGGGCGTCGGGGGTGTCGTCGGCGAGGAGCTCGCCCTCGCGCATGAGGAGGAGGCGGTGGCAGCGCTCGGCCTCGTCCATGACGTGGGAGGAGACGAGGAGGGTGGCGCCGCGGGTCGTCGCGATGTCGTGGAAGAGGTTCCAGAGGTCGCGGCGCAGGACCGGGTCGAGGCCGACCGTGGGTTCGTCGAGGACCAGGAGGTCGGGGGTGCCGAGGAGGGCGACGGCCAGGGAGACGCGGTTGCGCTGGCCGCCGGAGAGGTTGCCGGCCAGGGCGTCGGTGTGGGTGGTGAGGTCGACGTCGGCGATCGCGCGGGTGACGTTCTCCTCGCGGCGGTCGGCTGCGGATCGGCCGGGGTCGAGGATCGCGGCGAAGTAGTCGAGGTTCTGGCGGACGGTCAGGTCGTCGTAGACGGACGGGGCCTGGGTGACGTAGCCGATGCGGGTGCGCAGGGTGGGGTGGCCTGCGGGGTGGCCGAGGACGTCGAGGGTGCCGGTGATCTTGGCCTGGGTGCCGACGATGGAGCGCATGAGGGTCGACTTGCCGCAGCCGGAGGGGCCGAGGAGACCGGTGATCTGGCCTCGGGGGACGGTGAAGCCGAGGGCTCGCAGGACCGTGCGGGGGCCTCGGGTGACGGTGAGGTTGTCGGCGTGTACGGCTGCGGGGTCTGTGGTGGGGTTCGCGCCGGGGCGTGGTCGGCCGGGAGCATTATTCATCATGTGATGAATAATGCTCCCGGTGGTGGGGTGCGTCAAGCAGGAGGTCGGTCCGGGGTCAGGGTTTGGTCTTCGCTAGCAGGAGGACCACCTCGTAGACCTCCTCGACGGAACCGTCCGGGAAGGCGCTGAGCAGGTGCTCGCGTTCGTCGGCGAGGAAGGACGCGGTGTGTTCCTCGTCGTGGACCAGGAAGACCGAGTGGGTGGCGAGGTTGGCGAGGTGGGTGTCGACCGGGACGCGGCGGCTCCAGCGGACCGTGCGGCGGGTGAAGTCGAGGCGGCCGGTGGGGTCGGCGGCGCGGGCGTTGACGTTTCGTTTCTCGGCGGAGATGTCGATGCCGAAGTGGCGCCCGGTGCGGGCGGCGGCCTCGGCGATCCAGGGCACGTCGAGGGCGTCGGTGTTCCACCAGAGGGCGAGCGCGCCGCCGGGGCGCAGGACGCGGAGGGCCTCCGGGACGGCGCGGGCCGGGTCGGTCCAGTGCCAGGCCTGGGCGTAGGTGACGAAGTCGAGGGAGGCGGTGGCGAGGGGGAGGTCGTCGCCGGTGCCGCGGATGATCGGGACGGTGGGGAGGGTGCGGCGGAATTGCGCTGCCATGCCGTCGCCGGGTTCCACCGCGACGACGTCCGCGCCCCGGGCGTTCAGGAGGGCGGTCGCTATGCCGGTGCCTGCGCCGATGTCTGCGACGCGGGAGCCGGGGAGGGGGTGGCCGGCCAGGTCTTCTATCGCGTCGAAGAGGGCTGGGGGGTAGGAGGGGCGGTTGGCCGCGTATCGGGCTGCGGCGGTGTTGAAGGAGTGGGCTCGGGCGGTTCGGGTGGAGTGGGGTTCTGTGGTGGGTCGTTCCGTGGTGGTGTCGGCTCCGGGGGTGGTGTCGGCTCCGGGGGTGGGGTGGTGGGCCGAGGACGGTGTGGTCATGCGGCCATGGTGGCCGGGGGTGGGGTGGGGGCGGTGAGATTTGGGTGAGAGGTGGCGGGTTATCGGCGTCTCTTCGAGGGGTTGCCGGAGCGGCGGGTGGTGCCCTTCTCGTGTCGCTTGCGGGCTGCCTCGTACTCCTCGCGGTGGAGCTTCTCGCCGGGGGCCTCGGTGAGGGAGCGGAAGAAGTACGCGAGGAGGGAGCCGACGAAGCCGATGGCCAGGAGGCCGCGGAGGGATGCCTGGCGGTCGGGGTCGGGGCGGCGGGTGAAGCCGTCCCAGGTGTGGCGGAAGGCCATCGCGCTGCAGATCGCGAACATCACGATCATGAGGAGCGAGACGAAGCCGCCGATCGCGGCGATCTGGAGGCCCTGGTAGGCGAGGCGGAGGACCAGGCAGGCCGCGGCCGCGGTGGCCAGTGAGCCGATGGCTACGGCGATGCGGCGGGGGGTGTAGCCGTGGTCGTGGTTCAGCCAGGTCGTGCCGAAGAAGCGGATGGGGTCGGGGGACGGGCCGGGGGGTGTGCCGTTTTCTGCGCTCACGGGCCGATTATCGCGCGGGGGTGTGGTGGGCTGCGGGGGCCTGTGGGGCTTTGGCGGCGGTGCGCGTCCGCGCCTGGCGCCGGGGGTGGGTCGGGGCCGCGCCGGGGGGTGTCCGTCCTCGGAACGTCGCGATGGGGTCGGACGCCGACTGACTGTCCGTTGACGCGACAACCGCTGCGGGCGGACACCCCCCGACACGTCCCCTTGCGTCCGTCCGGCGGGTGCGGGTGCGGTGGGCGGTGGTCCCACGAGCACGTGCCGGGCGCGGGTGCGCGGTGGTCCCACGAGCACGTGCCGGGCGCGGGGGTCCCGCGAGCGCATGCCGCGGGCGGCCCGCAGTGGGGGCGGGCCGCTCGCGGTTGTGTGGTGCGGGTCAGGAGCAGCGGGGGCGGATGTAGCCGTCGCTGCCTGTGTTCACGTAGGCGTCCGAGATGTACTGGCCGCTCGCGATGTTGTCCCAGATGGTGGTCGTGCCGTACGGGCCCGTGACGCGCGTGCCCGGTGTCTGGCAGTGGATGGCTACCCGGGCGCCTTCCGGCAGGGTCCTGACGACCGGGTAGCCGGTGCCGGGGCCGCTGCGGACGTTGAGGCTGACGCCGGGTGCGATCGAGTAGTACGTGGCCGCGGCGGCCAGTGTGGTGACCACCGGCGTTCCGGTGCTGGGTCTGACCTGTTCTACAGACATGAAAAACCTCCCCCGTTGACCCCATGGCAGCCATGGGGTCCCGTTGATTCCCTTGAATCACGCCATCAAACACTTGTGCGTGATTCGTCAGCGGAGGCTAGCAAGCCGCCTCTGTCCCGTACGAGTCATCGACTAGGCTCCGTGCGTCGCGCGCGCGAACGAACAGCACGGGGGTGGTTCCATGGCGGCGCAGGGAAACGCCGGAGCGGGCGCGGAAGCGGAACTTCCTGAATATGCCGGTCACTACCGGCTCGAGGAGTGTCTGGGTTCGGGCGGCATGGGTGTCGTGCATCTGGCGCGGAGCACCTCCGGGATGAAGCTGGCCGTGAAGGTGGTACACGGGCGGTTCGCCGAGGACCCCGAGTTCAGGGGGCGTTTCCGGCAGGAGGTGGGGGCGGCCCGGCGGGTCAGCGGGGCCTTCACCGCGCCCGTTGTGGATGCCGATCCCGAAGCCGTGCGGCCCTGGATGGCGACGCTGTTCATTCCGGGCCCGACACTGTCCGAAGAGGTGAAGCGGAACGGGCCCTTGGGTCCGGCCCAGTTGCGTCGGGTGATGGCCGGGCTCGCGGAGGCGCTGCGCGACATCCATCGGGTCGGGGTCGTGCACCGGGACCTGAAGCCGAGCAACGTCCTGCTCGCCGAGGACGGGCCGAAGGTCATCGACTTCGGCATTTCCCGGCCGAAGGACAGCGAGTTGCGGACCGAGACCGGGAAGCTGATCGGTACGCCGCCCTTCATGGCGCCCGAGCAGTTCCGGCGGCCCAGGGAAGTGGGGCCCGCCGCCGACGTGTTCGCCCTCGGGTCGGTGATGGTGCACGCGGCCACCGGGCGGGGGCCGTTCGATTCCGACAGTCCCTATGTCGTCGCCTATCAGGTCGTGCACGATGAGCCTGAGTTGGCCGGCGTACCGGAACAGTTGGCGCCGCTCGTGCTGCGGTGTCTCGCCAAGGAGCCCGAGGACCGGCCCACTCCCGACGAGTTGATGCGGGAACTGCGATCGGTGTCGGCGTCGTACGACACGCAGGTGTTCATACCGGCGCAGCGGGGGGATGAGGCGCCGGGTGCGGGTGAGTCCGCCGTTGTGACGCCTTCCGTCGCGTCCCCGCAGCGGTTCCGGCTGCGTCTTGGCAAGCGGGCCGTCTTGGGGGCCGGTGCCCTTGGGCTGGCCGTGGTCGGGGGGTTCGCGGTGGTGCCTCTGCTCGGGGGCGGTCCTGCTCCGGCGCCCGCGGTCAGTGCGCCGCGGACGACGGCTGCCGCCTTCACGGCGTGGGCGGCGACGCCGTTGTCCGGGACGGGTGGCACGCCTTTGTGCTCGTACGCGGCCGGGAAGTTGCTGTGCGCGCAGAGCGGGCTGGTCTTCGCTCTCGATCCGGCCGACGGGCGGCTGTTGTGGGAGTACCCGCTGGAGGGGGTTGCCGCCGAGGGGCCGGCGAGTGGGGCTCCGGTCGTGTCGGGTGATCTGGTGCTGGCGGGGCTCGGGCACGGGGAGCGGTTGACCGCGCTGGATCCGGAGTCGGGTGATGTGCTCCGGCGGCAGGCCATGTCCATGTCGGGTGGGGTGCAGGCGGTGGGAGGGATGGTGCTGCTCACCGCGGCCGACGGCACGGTGGCGGGTGTGGACAGTGCCTCCGGGGACGTGAAGTGGCGTCAGCCGATTCCGGGGCAGGGCGTGCCGTACTTCGTGGCCTTCCCTGGGGATCCGCTGGCGTATGCGGCGACCGTGTCCGGCGATGGGGCCACGACGAAGGTGACGGCGGTGGATCCCGGCACGGGCGAAGTGCGGTGGGACGCGCGGCTGGAAGGGGCGTTGGAGCCGGTCGGGGCGGTGGGCGGGTCGGTCGTGTTCGTCTCGGAGGATGCTGTGCGGGGCGAGGCGCGGGCCGTGGTGCGGTACAGCCCCAAGGGGCGGACGAGCGAGCGTGTGCCGTTGGATATCCCGTTGCAGGGGGTGCAGGGCAGTGTGCGCGGGGACGTCGTCCATCTGATGGCGGAGGGCGGGGGGCTGGTCGCCGTCGATCTGGCGGCGCGCAAGCAGCTGTGGAGTCTGCAGACCGGTGTCGCGCGGGGGTCCGTGCCGGTCGCCGGCGATCGGTATGTGTACGTCACCACGCCGGACGGGCGGCTGCTCGCCGTCGACGGGCGGCGCGGGAAGCTCGTCGGGCAGACGCCTCCTCGGCTGGCGGAGCAGTCGGACCGGGTTCCGGCCACGCTGCCCACGCCCGTGGTCGTGGACGACCATGTCTTCGCCGGTGCTCCGGACGGCAGTGTCTTCGGCGTGGACGGGCGTGATCCGGCCGGGTGGTAGGGGCCGCCGCCGCCTTGCCCTCGCGGGGCGGCCCCGGGGTGGTCAGCCGAGCTTCGACACGTCCCGGACGGCGCCCTTGTCCGCGCTGGTGGCCATCGCGGCGTAGGCGCGCAGGGCGGCGGAGACCTTGCGGTCGCGGTTCTTCGGGGCGTAGACGCCGCCCAGGGACTCTTCGCGGCGGGCCAGTTCGGCGTCGTCGACGAGGAGTTCGATGGTGCGGTTCGGGATGTCGATGCGGATGCGGTCGCCGTCCTCGACGAGGGCGATGGTGCCGCCGCCGGCCGCCTCGGGCGAGGCGTGCCCGATGGAGAGGCCGGACGTGCCGCCGGAGAAGCGGCCGTCGGTGATCAGGGCGCAGGCCTTGCCGAGGCCGCGGCCCTTCAGGTACGAGGTCGGGTAGAGCATCTCCTGCATGCCGGGGCCGCCCTTGGGGCCCTCGTAGCGGATGACGACGACGTCGCCCTCCGTGATCTGCTTCAGCAGGATCTTCTCGACGGCCTCCTCCTGCGACTCGCAGACGACCGCAGGGCCCTCGAAGGTCCAGATCGACTCGTCGACGCCGGCCGTCTTCACCACGCAGCCGTCGACCGCGAGGTTGCCCTTGAGGACCGCGAGGCCGCCGTCCTTGGAGTACGCGTGCTCGACGGAACGGATGCAGCCGCCCTCGGCGTCCTCGTCGAGGGCCTCCCAGCGCTCGGACTGGGAGAAGGCCTCGGCGGAGCGGACGCAGCCGGGGGCCGCATGCCACAGTTCGAGGGCCTTGGGGGACGGGGAGCCGCCGCGGACGTCCCAGGTCTTCAGCCAGTCGGCCAGGGTCGGGCTGTGGACCGAGTGCACGTCCTCGTTGAGCAGGCCGCCGCGGTGCAGTTCGCCGAGGAGGGCGGGGATGCCGCCGGCGCGGTGCACGTCCTCCATGTAGTACGTGCGGTTCTTGGCGACGTTCGGGGCGACCTTGGCGAGGCAGGGGACGCGGCGCGAGACCGCGTCGATCTCCGCGAGGCCGAAGGGGACGTCCGCCTCCTGGGCCGCGGCCAGCAGGTGCAGGATCGTGTTGGTCGAGCCGCCCATGGCGATGTCGAGGGCCATCGCGTTCTCGAAGGCCGCGAAGGTGGCGACGTTGCGCGGCAGGACCGTGTCGTCGTCCTGCTCGTAGTAGCGGCGGGTGATGTCCATGACCGTGTTCGCGGCGTCGACGTAGAGCTGCTTGCGCGCGGTGTGCGTGGCCAGGACCGAGCCGTTGCCGGGGAGGGAGAGGCCGATGGCCTCGGTGAGGCAGTTCATCGAGTTGGCGGTGAACATGCCGGAACAGCTGCCGCAGGTGGGGCAGGCGTTCTCCTCGATGCGGAGGATGTCCTCGTCCGAGATCTTGTCGTTCACGGCGTCGGAGATCGCGTCGACCAGGTCGAGGGTGCGGACCGTGCCGTCGACCAGGGTGGCGCGGCCGGACTCCATCGGGCCGCCGGAGACGAAGACCGTGGGGATGTTGAGGCGCAGGGCCGCGTTCAGCATGCCCGGGGTGATCTTGTCGCAGTTGGAGATGCAGATCAGGGCGTCGGCGCAGTGGGCCTCGACCATGTACTCGACCGAGTCCGCGATCAGGTCGCGGGAGGGGAGGGAGTACAGCATGCCGCCGTGGCCCATGGCGATGCCGTCGTCCACCGCGATGGTGTTGAACTCGCGCGGGATGCCGCCGGCCTCGACGATCGCCTCGCTGACGATCCGGCCGACCGGCTGGAGGTGGGTGTGGCCCGGCACGAACTCGGTGAAGCTGTTGGCGACCGCGATGATCGGCTTGCGGCCGATGTCCGCACCCGGTACACCGGAGGCCCGCATAAGGGCGCGGGCGCCCGCCATGTTGCGGCCGTGGGTGACTGTGCGGGACCTCAGCTCGGGCATCGTCGCTCGCTCCTTCGGATACGGCTGTCAGAGGTATCGGAGAATTCTGACTGCTAACGAGCGTACGCCCGTCATCCAGTGGGCGGGACGGAGCGTCCGGAATACGGGACGGATGTCTCGCATGCGGTGGTTCAGGGGGCGGTGAGGTGCCCCTGCACGACCGGGGCCAGCCGCGCGATGATCTGCTCCGGGTCCGCCGAGGCCAGCGGCTCGACCTTGATGACGTAGCGCAGCACGGCCGTGCCCACGAGCTGGGCGGCGGCGAGCTCGGCGCGCAGTTCCGCGTCCGGCAGGTCCAGGCGGCCGGCGATGCGGCGCAGGACCTGGGTGGCGACGATCCGGCGGAAGACGGCTGCGGCCGTCTCGTTGGTGACGGCGGAGCGGACGATGGCGAGCAGGGGCGTGCGGGTCGCCGGGTTCTCCCAGATGCCGAAGAAGAAGCGGACCAGGCGCTCCCCCACGCCGTCCAGCGGGCCCTCCTCGATGGCTCGCGGTGCCTCCATGGCGGGGGCGAACGACTGGGTGATCGCCGCCTCGAAGACCTGCTCCTTGGTCCCGAAGTAGTGGTGCACGAGCGCCGGGTCGACCCCGGCCGCCTTGGCGATGCCGCGCACGGACGTCTTCTCGTAGCCGCGCTCGGAGAACTCGTCGCGGGCGGTGGTGAGGATACGGTCGCGGGTGTCGGCCGACTCCGTGCGTGGGGGGCGGCCACGGCGGCGGGGGGTCGTGGTGGTGCCGGCTTCGGTGCCTGCGCCGGGTCCGGCCGGGGGGCGGTCGTTCATCGTCGTGGCACCTTCACCGCCGAGGCCAGGTGCAGGCGGGTGAAGGCCAGGGCCTCCGCCAGGTCGGCCTCGCGCTCCGCGCTCGACATGGCACGGCGGGTGTTGACCTCGATGACGACATGGCCGTCGAAGCCGGTGAGGGCGAGCCGCTCCAGCACCTCGGCGCAGGGCTGGTTGCCGCGGCCGGGCACCAGGTGCTCGTCCTTGGCCGATCCCCTGCCGTCGGCGAGGTGGACGTGGCCGAGGCGGTCTCCCATCCGGTCGACCATGTCGAGCGCGTCGGAGCGGGCCGTGGCCGTGTGGCTGAGGTCGATCGTGAAGTGGCGGTAGTCGTCCTTCGTCACGTCCCAGTCGGGGGCGTACGCGAGCATCTCGCGGTCGCGGTAGCGCCAGGGGTACATGTTCTCGACGGCGAACCGTACGTCCGTCTCGTTCGCCATGCGCCAGATGCCCGCGACGAAGTCCCTGGCGTACTGGCGCTGCCAGCGGAAGGGCGGGTGCACGACGACGGTGCTCGCGTCGAGCTTCTCGGCCGCCGCGCGGGCCCGCTGCAGCTTGGTCCAGGGGTCGGTGGACCAGACCCGCTGCGTGATGAGCAGGCAGGGGGCGTGCACGGCCAGGACCGGGATCTGGTGGTAGTCGCTGAGTCTGCGCAGGGCCTCGATGTCCTGGCTCACGGGGTCCGTCCAGACCATGACCTCGACCCCGTCGTAGCCGAGGCGTGCGGCGATCTCGAAGGCCGTGGCCGTCGACTCCGGGTAGACCGAGGCCGTCGACAGGGCGACCTTCGCGTCCGGGATCTTCACGGCTGGCTCTGCCATGCAGGACAGATTACGGGGTGTGGTCGGGGCGGGGCGGGGGGCCTCTTGGCCGTTGTGGTGTTTGCCACGGCGGGGGTGCACGTCCTTCGCAGCTCTCTTACGCGGGCTCCATGCTCTCTTACGCGGGCTCCGTGCTCTCTTATGCGGACTCCATGTGGTCCAGGCGCCGCAGGATCACGCCCTCCCGCAGCGCCCACGGGCAGATCTCCACGCGCTCGACGCCGAACAGGTCCATGGCGCCCTCGGCGACCAGGGCGCCGGCCAGGAGCTGGTTCGCCCTGCCCTCCGAGACGCCCGGCAGCTCGGCCCGTTCCGCCTCCGTCATGCCGGCCAGCCTCGGGACCCAGCCCTCCAGGGACTCACGCTTGAGCTCGCGCTGGACGTAGGGGCCCTCGGCGGAGCGGGCGGCGCCGGCGATGCGGGCCAGCTGCTTGAAGGTCTTCGACGTGGCCACGACATGGTCGGGGGAGCCGATGCGGCTGAACTCGCCGACCGTGCGGGCGATCTCGGTGCGCACATGGCGGCGCAGGGCGCGGACGTCGTCCGGGGAGGGCGGGTCGCCGGGCAGCCACTTGGAGGTGAGGCGGCCGGCGCCCAGCGGCAGCGAGACGGCCGCGTCGGGCTCCTCGTCGATGCCGTAGGCGATCTCCAGGGAGCCGCCGCCGATGTCCAGGACCAGCAGTTTCCCGGCCGACCAGCCGAACCAGCGGCGGGCGGCGAGGAAGGTGAGGCGGGCCTCCTCCGCGCCGGTGAGGACCTGGAGCTCTACGCCGGTCTCGGCCCGCACGCGCGCGAGGACGTCGTCGGCGTTACGGGCCTCGCGCACGGCGGAGGTGGCGAACGGCAGCAGATCCTCGACGCCCTTGTCCTCGGCGGCCTGGAGCGCCTCCTGGACGACGGAGACCAGCCGGTCGACGCCGTGCGGGCCGATCGCGCCGTCGTCGTCGAGGAGCTGGGCGAGGCGCAGTTCCGCCTTGTGCGAGTGCGCGGGCAACGGGCACGCGCCGGGATGCGCGTCCACCACGAGCAGATGCACCGTGTTCGATCCCACGTCGAGGACACCGAGTCTCATGTACGGCACGCTACTGCCAGCCGGGCCGTCCGCCGTCCTCGGTGTGGGTACAAGGCCCGTACCCTGGACCTGTGCCAAAGACGAAAAAGGCGAAGCGCGACAAATCATCGGGCCCCGCGGTGTCCGACGAGAAGGGCCTCGACTTCGCCCGCGCGTGGGTGGAGTTTCCTGATCCGGCGGACGACGAGCAGGTCTTCCGCTGCGATCTGACATGGCTGACCTCTCGCTGGAACTGCATCTTCGGCAGCGGCTGCCAGGGCATCCAGGCCGGCCGCGCGGACGACGGGTGCTGCACGCTGGGTGCCCATTTCTCCGACGAGGACGACGAGAAGCGGGTCGCCGAGCATGTGGCGAGGCTCACGCCGGACATCTGGCAGAACCACGCCGAGGGCACCAGCGGCGGCTGGATCTCCGAGGACGAGGACGGCGACCGGCAGACACGGCCCTTCCAGGGCTCGTGCATCTTCCAGAACCGGCCGGGCTTCCCGGGCGGCGCGGGCTGCTCGCTGCACATCCTCGCCCTGAAGGAGGGCCGCGAGCCGCTGGAGACCAAGCCGGACGTGTGCTGGCAGCTTCCGGTGCGGCGGACGTACGAGTGGATCGACCGGCCCGACGACACGCGCGTGCTGCAGGTGTCGATCGGTGAGTACGACCGGCGCGGCTGGGGTCCGGGCGGCCATGACCTGCACTGGTGGTGCACGTCGGCGACCTCCGCGCACGGCGCGGGCGATCCGGTGTACGTGTCCTACCGGCCGGAGCTGATCGAGCTGATGGGCAAGGCCGGCTACGACCGGCTGGTCGAGCTGTGCGAGGAGCGGCTGGCGTCGCAGCTGCCGTTGCTGGCGCCGCATCCGGCGGATCCGGTCGGCTGACGTGCGTTGATGTCGACTGACCCGCGTTGATGTCCGCCGACCTGCGTCTATGACGTGGACGGGCCAGGGTCGTCGCCGTCCGAGGGCGGGGGTGCCGGGTCCGTCGGGTCGGTCGGGTCCGGGTCAGGGGACGTCGGGTCCGGGTCGGGTGACGGGGGCGGCGTGGTCGGCGTCGGGTCGGGGTCCGGCGCCGAGGCCGTGGGCGTCGGGTCGGGCTGGTGCGGGGGCGGGTCGCTGGGGTGGGGGTCCGGGCCGGGGCCGGGATCGGCGGGGGTGGGCGCGGTGCCGAAGCCCTCGATGTGGACGACGGCGCCTACGGGTGCGACCGCCACCTGCGCGTGCCAGGGGCCGGACGGCTCCCGCAGATGGTCGACGTACACCTTGATCGTCAACGACTCGCCGGGCCGGAGCGTTCCCGAGGACTGGCTGAGGTAGAGCCAGTCGGCTCCCGTGGCGGCGGACCAGCGGACCGGGGCCGGGCCCGTGGCGGTGAGGGTGATCAGGGTGGTGTCGCCGGTGTTGTCCGCCGTGACGTCCAGCGCGCTCGCGCGGCCGGCGCTCGCGACGCCGATGACCTCCACGGACACGTCGGCCTTGCCGTTCTTGCCGAAGCGGGGGCCGGGTCTGGTGCTCGCGTTGCCAGTGTTCTCGTAGCCGCCCCCGGCCATCTCGCCGTCCAGGCCGAGCGGGTCGTCCACCTCCAGCGCTGAGGCGGAGCGGCCGTCCTGGGCCTCGCCCACGGGGGTGCCCCGGTAGGCGGCCCACAGGGCGAGCACGGGGGCGGCCACGACGGTGGCGACGACGGTCGTGGTGACGGCACGCGCGCGGAGCCGGTCCCGTCGGGCGGCGCGGTCCTTGGGGTCCATCGGGTAGCCGCGCCGGTCGAAGCGGGGGGCCGCGCCACGCGCGCGTGGCGGGTGGGCCATGGCGACGTGCAGCGCCGCGAGGGGCGCGGGCAGGACGGGCAGCGCGGCGGGCGTGACGCTGGTGCCGGGCCAGCGGCCGGGGATGGCGCGCTCGGCGGTGCGGCGGCAGCGCGGGCAGTCGTCGACGTGCCGGACGAGCTCGCGGCGCAGGGCCGTGCCGAGCACGAGCCGGTCGTCGCCGACGAGGTGGGCGACGCTCGGACACTCCCCGGTCTCGACCACGGCGAGGGCCGCGCGCGTGCGTTCGACCTCGCAGGCGGCGGAGGCGAGCAGGTCGCGGGTGGCGGCGAGGTCCCTGCCGAGGACGGCGGCGACCTCGTGGGCGGCGAGGTGGTGGCGCACGGCCAGTTCGAGCGCCTCCCGCTGCTCCGGGGTGGTGCCTGCGGCCTCCGGCCAGGCCAGCAGGGCCAGTTCGCCGCGCCGCCGCTCCTGGACCTCCTCGGAGAGGGCCGGAGCGGCTGGGGGGTCGGGGCGCTGTACGCGGCCCGCGGCGTGGCTGCTCGTACGTTTCTGCTTGGCCTCGGCCAGCCCCCGCAGGCACGCCCAGCGGGCCAGCGCGTACAGCCAGGCCCTGCGGTCCGCGGGCGCCTCGGGGGCGTGCCGGCCGCGGCGTTCGGCGAGCGCGAGGACGTCGCCCAGGGCGGCGGTCGCGGCGTCGTGGTCGCACAGCACGGAGAGGCAGTAGGTGAACAGGCCGTCCAGGTAGGGCTCGTAGCGCGCGGGCGGCCGCTGCACCAGCGTGCGCGCCGCGCCGCGGTCACGCGCTTCCCGGTGCGCCCGGTGGGCGCCGGCCGAGCGGGTCGAGATCTCCGGCGTACTGCTCGTCATTCGGCGACCGTAGGGGGCCGGGAGTGTTACCTTCCGGCGGCTTGAGCACATTTAATCCGTACGGGTGAAACGATCCCTCAATAGGGGACAGGAACCAGTTGTTCCGCCGCCGGCGCGGGGTGGCGGGGTCCTGGCGCGCGGGTGACCGGGCTGTCCGGGCGCGCGGGTGGCCGCGCCCTCCGGTCGTACCGACGGCCACGCCCTCCGGTCACCGCGGTGTCAGTGCCTGCGGCTACGGTTTCGTCCATGGCTGCCCGTACGAAGACCACCAAGGACCGTCCTTCCTACCGCTGCACGGAGTGCGGGTGGCAGACGGCGAAGTGGCTCGGCCGCTGCCCCGAGTGCCAGGCCTGGGGGACGGTCGAGGAGTACGGCGCGCCCGCGGTCCGTACGACGACACCGGGCCGGGTCACCACCTCCGCCCTGCCCATCGGCCAGGTGGACGGCCGCCGGGCCACCGCCCGCACCACCGGCGTCCCCGAGCTGGACCGGGTGCTCGGCGGCGGGCTGGTCCCCGGCGCGGTGGTGCTGGTCGCGGGCGAGCCGGGCGTCGGCAAGTCGACGCTCCTGCTCGACGTGGCGGCCAAGTCGGCGAGCGACGAGCACCGCACGCTGTATGTCACGGGCGAGGAGTCGGCGAGCCAGGTCCGGCTGCGCGCCGACCGCATCAACGCCATCGACGACCACCTGTATCTGGCCGCCGAGACGGACCTGGCGGCGGTGCTGGGCCACTTGGACGCGGTGAAGCCGTCGCTGCTGATCCTGGACTCGGTGCAGACGGTGGCCTCCCCGGAGATCGACGGCGCGCCCGGCGGCATGGCCCAGGTGCGGGAGGTCGCCGGGGCCCTGATCCGGGCGTCGAAGGAACGCGGCATGTCCACCCTGCTCGTGGGCCATGTCACCAAGGACGGCGCCATCGCCGGCCCGCGCCTGCTGGAACACCTCGTGGACGTCGTCCTGCACTTCGAGGGCGACCGGCACGCCCGCCTCCGCCTCGTCCGGGGCGTCAAGAACCGCTACGGCACCACCGACGAGGTCGGCTGCTTCGAACTGCACGACGAGGGCATCACGGGCCTCGCGGACCCGAGCGGACTTTTCCTGACACGTCGGGCCGAACCGGTCCCGGGCACCTGCCTGACCGTCACCCTGGAGGGCCGCCGCCCGCTGGTCGCCGAGGTCCAGGCGCTCACGGTCGACTCGCAGATCCCGTCCCCGCGCCGCACCACCTCGGGCCTGGAGACCTCCCGTGTCTCGATGATGCTGGCGGTGCTGGAACAGCGCGGCCGGATCAGCGCCTTGGGCAAGCGGGACATCTACTCCGCGACGGTAGGCGGCGTGAAGCTCTCCGAGCCCGCGGCGGACCTGGCCGTCGCCCTCGCCCTGGCGAGCGCGGCGAGTGACACACCTCTCCCCAAGAACCTGGTCGCGATCGGGGAAGTCGGCCTCGCGGGTGAGGTGAGGCGGGTCACGGGCGTGCAGCGCAGGCTGGCGGAAGCCCACCGCCTGGGCTTCACACACGCCCTGGTGCCGGGCGATCCGGGCAAGATCCCCGCGGGCATGAAGGTTCTGGAAGTCTCGGACATAGGGGACGCGCTGCGCGTCCTTCCGCGCTCCCGTCGCAGAGAGGCCCCACGGGACGAGGAGGGTCGCCGGTAGACTTTGCGCAGGTCTCGCCCGTCCGTGCGAACCAAGTGTGCGACACGGGGCGCCCCAGAACCTGCGACCGGAGGAGTGCAGTGGCAGCCAACGACCGGGCAGCAGCTCCCGGAAAATCCGGTGGGAGTGCCGGTACCGATGGCCTGATGCGCGCTTCACTGAGCGCCGTGGCACCCGGAACCGCCCTGCGTGACGGCCTGGAGCGGGTGCTCCGGGGCAATACCGGCGGTCTCATCGTGCTGGGGTCCGACAAGACGGTCGAGGCGCTGTGCAGCGGCGGTTTCGTGCTGGACGTCGAGTTCACCGCGACCCGGCTGCGCGAGCTGTGCAAGCTGGACGGCGGCATCGTGCTGTCCTCGGACCTGTCGAAGATTTTGCGCGCGGGCGTGCAGCTGGTCCCGGACCCGACGATCCCCACCGAGGAGACCGGCACCCGGCACCGCACCGCTGACCGCGTCAGCAGGCAGGTCGGCTTCCCGGTGGTCTCGGTCTCGCAGTCGATGCGGCTGATCGCCCTGTACGTCGACGGTCAGCGCCGCGTCCTGGAGGACTCGGCGGCGATCCTGTCCCGTGCCAACCAGGCCCTCGCCACCCTGGAGCGCTACAAGCTCCGCCTCGACGAGGTCGCGGGCACGCTGTCGGCGCTGGAGATCGAGGACCTGGTGACCGTCCGGGACGTCTCGGCGGTCGCCCAGCGCCTGGAGATGGTGCGCCGCATCGCGACGGAGATCGCCGAGTACGTGGTGGAGCTGGGCACGGACGGGCGCCTGCTGGCCCTCCAGCTGGACGAGCTGATCGCCGGTGTGGAGCCCGAGCGCGAGCTGGTCGTCCGGGACTACGTCCCCGAGCCGACCGCCAAGCGGTCCCGTACGGTCGACGAGGCGCTGGCCGAGCTCGACGCCCTCACCCACGCCGAGCTGCTCGAACTGCCCATCGTGGCACGGGCCCTGGGTTACACGGGCTCGCCCGAGACGCTGGACTCGGCGGTGTCCCCGCGCGGCTTCCGCCTCCTGGCCAAGGTGCCCCGGCTCCCCGGAGCGATCATCGACCGCCTGGTGGAGCACTTCGGCGGCCTGCAGAAGCTGCTCGCCGCGAGCGTCGACGACCTCCAGGCGGTGGACGGCGTGGGAGAGGCCCGGGCACGCAGTGTGCGGGAGGGCCTGTCGCGGCTGGCGGAGTCGTCGATCCTGGAGCGGTACGTCTAGGGCCTGTCGTTTGGATCACGGCGCAGGGAATCGGCAGCACTTCTTCGACGCCGGTGAGCGGGGCCTGGTGCGTGCAGCTGCAAGGCGG
>NZ_JBIBHN010000058.1:0-16989 GCF_042957035.1 Streptomyces sp. NPDC008137
CCGCTACGACAAACTCGCCCGCCACTACCAGGCCCTGGTCACCATCGCCTGCCTACAACTCTGGCTCCCCTGACATTGCGGACACGACCTAGGCGGCCCCGGGCCGAGTACCGCGTCCGCACCCGCCGGGGCTCTCAGCGACCCGCCGGGGCGCTCAGCGCTCGACCTTCGTCTTGTAGCCCCGGCCCCACTGCAGTCCCCACCCGTACAGCCGGTCCAGCTCGGCCTGGAATCCGTAGACGAACTTCGCCTCGCGGCGCACGATGATCTCGTCGTTCTTGATCTTCTCGATCATGACGACGGCGCAGGAGCGCGCCTGCGGCTGGCGTTCGTCGAGGTGGATCTCGATACGCGGGCCGCTGCTCGGATAGAGGGTGACACTCGCGTGGGTGCGGTCAAAGGCGGGTGTCTGGTCGTAGATGTAGACGAAGACCAGGAGCCGCTTGATGTTGTCGCGGTGGTCGAGGTTGATGTACATCGTCTCGCCGGACCCGGAGCCGAAGCGGTCGTCGCCGCTGAGCTTGACGTACGGCGGGGCGTTGACGTCGCCGAAGTAGCCTCCGAGGGGCTGGACGACGCCCTTGGTGCCGTCCTGGAGCTCGTAGAGGCAGCCCAGGTCGAGGTCGACGTTGACCATGCTCTGGCTGTGGCCGACGACCTCGGGTGGCTTGAGCGCCCGGAAGGGATGCCGGAGCAGGCTCTCGCGCTGGGGACCGCCGATGTCGGAGGTGCGCATCCGCCAGCTCAGGTTGACGCGCAGATGGCCGTTGGCCGCGTCCTGCTTGGTGAGTGATATCTGCGAGTGCCGCTTGGTCAGCTCGATCGCGTTCGTTGCCGCGTGGCCCGAGTCGAACTGCGTGTTCCGCCCGCGCCCGAGTCCGTCGAACAGGCCCATTCCGCCCCCCACGTTCACTTGGAGACCGCAGGTCATCGCATGTCCCACGGCCGTGACGACCGACGGGGCGGCGCCGAGGACTCGCCTCGGCAGCCGCCCCGCACAGAGCGTTCCTCACCCGGAGGGGTGTCACACCCCGGACGAGACCTCAGTCTTCTCGTCCGAGCCGGCGTTTCCCTCGGCCGCCGCGATGGCGCGGTTGCGGCGCACGGAGGACCAGAAGGAGGCACCGATCAGGATGACGCCGATGGAGCCGGTGATGAACTCGTTGATCTCGTACTGGATGGTGACGAGGAGGACCATGGCGAGGGCGCCGATGGCGTAGTGGGCGCCGTGTTCCAGGTAGACGTAGTCGTCGAGGGTGCCCTCGCGGACCAGGTAGACCGTGAGCGACCGGACGTACATGGCACCGATGCCGAGGCCGAGGGCCATCAGGACGATGTCGTTGGTGATGGCGAAGGCGCCGATCACGCCGTCGAAGGAGAAGGACGCGTCGAGGACCTCGAGGTAGAGGAACATGAAGAACGCGGCCTTGCCGGCCAGCTTGACGGCCGACTTGGGCTTGCCTTCGCGGGCGGCCTTCTCCTCGGCCTTGTGCTCGCGCTCCTCCTCCTCTTCGAGCTTGTCCTCGAAGTAGCCGGAGAGGCCGCCGACGATCATGTAGGTGATCAGACCGCCGATACCGGCCAGCAGGACGGTCTCCGCCTTGTCGGCGTGGGTGCCGCCGTGCTGGTGGGCGTTGGCACCGAAGGTGATCGAGGAGATCAGCAGCACGATCAGGGCGATGCAGACCGACAGCATGTCGACCTTGCCCAGCTTGGCCAGCGGGCGCTCCAGCCAGCCGAGCCACTTGATGTCCCGGTCCTCGAAGATGAAGTCCAGGAAGATCATCAGCAGGAACATGCCGCCGAAGGCGGCGATCGACGGGTGGGCGTCGGTGACGTACTGCTGGTACTGGTCCTTGTCGGTGAGCGCGAGGTCGACGGCCTCGATCGGTCCGAGCTGGGCGCTGAGCGCGACGATCACGACGGGGAAGACCAGTCGCATACCGAAGACGGCGATCAGGATGCCGATCGTGAGGAAGATCTTCTGCCAGAAGGCATTCATCTTCTTCAGGATCCCGGCGTTGACCACCGCGTTGTCGAACGACAGCGAGATCTCGAGGACGGACAGGATCGCTACGACGCCGAACGCGGTCCACCCTCCGTAGAGAACCGCTGCGACCAGGCCGAGCGCGGTGACCGCGAACGACCACCCGAAGGTTTTCAGAACCACTGGCTACCCAATCGTGTGTGTACGGGGCTCCCCCGCGCCGTACCCGGCTTTACGAACTTTTGAAGCCGAAGTCTAGTCCGGCCCCCTCCATACCCCACCGGGCCCCGGATTTTGCTCATATCGCGTTATGAGATGTTGACTCCGAAGTCCAGCGCGATCCCCCGCAGCCCCGACGCGTACCCCTGTCCCACGGCCCTGAACTTCCATTCGCCCTGGTAGCGATAGACCTCGCCGAAGATCATCGCGGTCTCCGTGGAGGCGTCCTCGCTCAGGTCGTAGCGGGCGAGTTCCTGGCCGTCCGCCTGGTTCACGACGCGGATGAAGGCGTTGCTGACCTGGCCGAAGGTCTGGCCGCGCTCGTCTGCCATGTGGATGGAGACGGGGAACACGATCTTGTCGCACTGCGACGGCACCTTGGAGAGGTCGATCAGGAGCGACTCGTCGTCGCCGTCACCCTCACCGGTGAGGTTGTCACCGGTGTGCTCCACCGAGCCGTCCGGGCTCTTGAGCTGGTTGTAGAACACGAACCACTCGTCCCCGAGCACGCGCCCGCCGCTGCACACCAGGGCGCTGGCGTCGAGGTCGAAGGGTGCTCCGGTGGTGGAGCGCGCGTCCCAGCCGAGCCCGATCATCACCTGCGTGAGGTTCGGTGCGGCTTTGGACAGGGAGACATTGCCTCCCTTGGCGAGCGTGACGCCCATGATTCCCTCCCCTGTTGTTTCTCAGGTGGTCCTGCACGTCCGGCGCCGCACGTAAACCGTGCGGCGCCGGATGGTGAGACCTTGAGCTCGTCGGCTCAGACGTTCACACCGAAGTCCTGCGCGATGCCGCGCAGGCCCGAGGCGTAGCCCTGGCCGATGGCGCGGAACTTCCACTCCGCGCCGTGCCGGTAGAGCTCACCGAAGACCATGGCGGTCTCGGTGGAGGCGTCCTCGCTCAGGTCGTACCGGGCGATCTCGGTGCCGCCGGCCTGGTTCACGACGCGGATGAACGCGTTGCGCACCTGGCCGAAGGACTGCTGGCGGGTCTCGGCGTCGTAGATCGAGACCGGGAAGACGATCTTCTCTACGTCCGCCGGGACGGTGGCCAGGTCGACCTTGATCTGCTCGTCGTCGCCCTCGCCCTCACCGGTGAGGTTGTCGCCGGTGTGCTCGACGGAGCCGTCCGGCGTCTTGAGGTTGTTGAAGAAGATGAAGTGCTGGTCGTTGCCGACCTTGCCGGAGTTGTTCAGCAGCAGCGCGCTGGCGTCCAGGTCGAAGTCAGTGCCGGTCGTGGTGCGGATGTCCCACCCCAGACCGATGATGACCGCGGTCAGGCCCGGCGCCTCCTTGCTCAGCGATACGTTGCCGCCCTTGCTGAGGCTGACTCCCACGAGTCCTCCATTGGTGTTCTGGGGCGGGATGCCCCGTTGTGCTCGGATGTCGGATCAACGAGTCGATCCTAGTGACGGGTTCCCGCCCCACCCAGGCCCTGAAGCCTGGAATTCAGCGGTGTCGGGCACATGACGCCCGACCGGCGTCACAGGGAGTCGAGCGCCTTCACGTAGTCGTTCAGGTCGCGCGCGTCCGGCAGGCCGTTGACGACGGTCCACCGCACGACGCCCTCCTTGTCGATGACGAAGGTGCCGCGCACGGCGCAGCCCTTGTCCTCGTCGAAGACGCCGTAGGCCCGCGAGACGTTGCCGTGCGGCCAGAAGTCCGACAGCAGCGGGTACTCCAGACCCTCCTGCTCGGCGAAGACACGCAGCGTGTGGATGGAGTCGTTGGAGACGGCGAGCAGCTGGGTGTCGCGGTCGGCGAACCGCGGCAGGTTGTCGCGCAGCTCGCACAGCTCGCCGGTGCACACGCCGGTGAAGGCGAAGGGGTAGAAGAGCAGCACGACGTTCTTCTCGCCGCGGAAGTCGGACAGCTTCACGCTCGCGCCGTGGTTGTCCTTGAGCTCGAAGTCGGGGGCCTTCTCGCCGACCTGGATCGCCATCGTGGTGGGTGTCCCTTCGTGCGGCTTCACGGGTGGGGACCACCCTACGCAGGCACCGGGACAGGCCGATGGGCGGGCCGACGACTGTCGGCCCGCCCCGTCCAACGACTAACGCTTGGACTTGGCGGCCTTCGGCGTGGCCAGCCGGCTGCCGCTCCAGTCCTTTCCGACGCTGACGCTCTTGGACGCCGTCAGACCCGCCGTGGTGGCGGCCTCCGAGATGTCGCTCGGCTCCACATAGCCCGAACGGCCGGTCTTCGGCGTGAGGAGCAGGATCGCGCCGCCCTCTTCGATGTACGTGGTGGCATCGACCAGCGAGTCCGTCAGGTCGCCGTCGTCGTCACGGAACCACAGCACAACGGCGTCGGCCACGTCGTCGTAGTCCTCGTCCACCAGGTCGCTCTCGACAATGCCTTCGATGGCCTCGCGGAGTTCCTGGTCCACGTCGTCGTCGTAGCCGATCTCCTGGACCACCTGCCCGGGCTGGAACCCCAGCCTGGCGGCAGGGTTCGTCCGCTCCTCCGCGTGGTCCGCGGTCGCGCTCACGGGTTGCCTCCTGATCATGTTTTGGGAATGTCTCAGCCACGCGCGTGCGCGAAGCATTGGCCGTAGTCCACACGGGCGGGGCGGATCGCGCAAGTACCCGGCCGTTCAGACCGCCGAAACGGTGACGATCCTGGCCGTGTCACCGCAACTCCAGGCACACCATCATGGTCCGAGGTGACGTACACCACACCTTTCTGCCCTGTTTGGGCGTTTGGGAATCGTCTGTGGGTACGAGACTCGAATGTATTCACCCCATACGTCACAGAGTCGACGCGGAGCCGGGTTCCCGCCCGGGTTACCGCTCGGTAGAGATGACGTTTACGGCCCCGAGGTAGACCATGGGTGGCGGCGCAGCCCAGCGACATCGCCCAGCGACCCCAGCGAAGCAGCGGCCCCGGCACGGCCCTCCGACAGGTAAGGAACAGCGTGGCTTCCGCATCCGATCGCAACCCGATCATCATTGGCGGCCTTCCGAGTCAGGTTCCTGACTTCGATCCCGAAGAGACGCAGGAGTGGCTCGACTCCCTCGACGCCGCCGTCGACGAGCGCGGCCGGGAACGCGCCCGCTATCTGATGCTGCGGCTGATCGAGCGGGCCCGCGAGAAGCGCGTGGCCGTGCCGGAGATGCGCAGCACGGACTACGTCAACACCATCCCGACCAAGAGCGAGCCGTTCTTCCCGGGCAACGAGGAGATCGAGCGGAAGATCCTCAACGCGACCCGCTGGAACGCCGCCGTGATGGTGTCCAGGGCCCAGCGCCCCGGCATCGGCGTCGGCGGCCACATCGCCACGTTCGCGTCCTCCGCGTCCCTCTACGACGTCGGCTTCAACCACTTCTTCCGCGGCAAGGACGAGGGCGACGGCGGCGACCAGGTCTTCTTCCAGGGCCACGCCTCGCCGGGCATCTACGCCCGCGCCTTCATGCTGGACCGGCTCAGCGAGGAGAACCTGGACGGCTTCCGCCAGGAGAAGTCGAAGGCGCCCCACGGCCTGTCGTCGTACCCGCACCCGCGCCTGATGCCGGACTTCTGGGAGTTCCCGACGGTGTCGATGGGCCTCGGCCCGATCGGCGCGATCTACCAGGCGCGGATGAACCGCTACATGCACGCGCGCGGGATCGCCGACACCTCCAAGTCGCGCGTGTGGGCGTTCCTCGGCGACGGCGAGATGGACGAGCCGGAGTCGCTGGGCCAGCTCACGCTCGCCGCCCGGGAGGGCCTGGACAACCTGACCTTCGTCGTCAACTGCAACCTCCAGCGCCTCGACGGCCCGGTGCGCGGCAACGGCAAGGTCATCCAGGAGCTGGAGTCGGTCTTCCGCGGCGCCGGCTGGAACGTGATCAAGCTGGTCTGGGACCGCAGCTGGGACCCGCTGCTCGCCCAGGACCGCGACGGCGTGCTGGTCAACAAGATGAACACCACGCCCGACGGACAGTTCCAGACCTACGCCACGGAGACCGGCGCGTACATCCGCGACCACTTCTTCGGTGACGACCACCGGCTGCGGGCGATGGTCGAGGGCATGACCGACGACCAGATCCTGCACCTGGGGCGCGGCGGCCACGACCACCGGAAGATCTTCGCGGCGTACAAGGCGGCGGCCGAGCACAAGGGCCAGCCGACGGTGATCCTCGCCAAGACGATCAAGGGCTGGACGCTGGGCCCGAACTTCGAGGGCCGCAACGCCACGCACCAGATGAAGAAGCTCACGGTCGACGACCTGAAGCGCTTCCGCGACCGTCTGCACCTGCCGATCCCGGACAAGGAGCTGGAGTCCGGCGCCCCGCCGTACTACCACCCCGGCCGGGACTCGGAGGAGATCCAGTACATGCACGACCGCCGCAAGGGACTCGGCGGTTACGTCCCGACGCGTGTCGTGCGGTCGAAGCCCCTCGCACTCCCCGAGGACAAGACGTACGCGACCGTGAAGAAGGGCTCGGGTCAGCAGTCCATCGCGACGACGATGGCCTTTGTGCGGCTCCTCAAGGACCTCATGCGGGACAAGGAGATCGGCAAGCGGTTCGTGCTGATCGCGCCGGACGAGTACCGCACGTTCGGCATGGACTCGTTCTTCCCGAGTGCGAAGATCTACAACCCGCTCGGCCAGCAGTACGAGTCGGTCGACCGCGATCTGCTGCTCGCCTACAAGGAGTCGCCGAACGGCCAGATGCTGCACGACGGCATCTCGGAAGCGGGCTGCACGGCCTCGCTGATCGCGGCGGGCTCGGCCTACGCCACCCACGGCGAGCCGCTCATCCCGGTCTACGTCTTCTACTCGATGTTCGGTTTCCAGCGCACCGGCGACCAGTTCTGGCAGATGGCCGACCAGCTGGCGCGCGGTTTCGTCCTGGGCGCGACGGCGGGCCGCACCACGCTGACCGGTGAGGGCCTCCAGCACGCCGACGGCCACTCCCAGCTGCTGGCCTCCACGAACCCCGGCTGCGTGGCGTACGACCCGGCGTTCGGCTTCGAGATCGCCCACATCGTGCAGGACGGCCTGCGCCGGATGTACGGCGGCTCCGAGGAGCACCCGCACGGCGAGGACGTGTTCTACTACCTGACCGTCTACAACGAGCCGATCCAGCACCCGGCCGAGCCCGAGAACGTGGACGTCGAGGGCATCCTCAAGGGCGTCCACCGCTTCAGCGAGGGCACGAGCGGCTCCATCCCGGCGCAGATCATGGCGTCCGGTGTCGCGGTGCCGTGGGCGGTCGAGGCGCAGAAGATCCTGGCCGAGGAGTGGAACGTCAAGGCCGACGTCTGGTCGGCGACCTCCTGGAACGAGCTGCGGCGCGAGGCCGTGGACTGCGAGCGGCACAACCTGCTGCACCCCGAGGAGGAGCAGCGGGTGCCCTATGTGACCCGGAAGCTGGCCGACGCGCAGGGGCCGGTCGTGGCCGTCTCCGACTGGATGCGAGCGGTTCCGGACCAGATCGCGCGCTGGGTGCCGCAGACGTACCAGTCGCTGGGCGCGGACGGCTTCGGCTTCGCCGACACCCGTGGCGCGGCCCGCCGCTTCTTCCACATCGACGCGCAGTCGATCGTGGTGGCGGTGCTGACCGAGCTGGCCCGTGCGGGCAAGGTCGACCGGTCGGCGCTCAAGCAGGCCATCGACCGGTACCAGCTGCTCGACGTGGCGGCGGCCGACCCGGGGGCCGCGGGCGGCGACGCATGACACGCTGAACACCGTCGAGGGGTGGTGCGCGTCACGGGGACACCGTGGGCACACCACCCCTTCACTTTTCCTACGATGCCGCCATGCAGCAGCAGTCGGCCCAACTCCGTTGGGAACAGCACACCCAGCGTCCCCTCTTCGGCCTGGCCCTGGCCTTCGCCGTCGCCTACGCCGTGCCGATCGTCCGGCCGGACGCGAGCCGGGAGGTGGTGGAGGTGTGCACCGCGGTGGAGTGGGTGGTGTGGGGCGCGTTCGCGCTCGACTACGTGATCCGGCTGGCGCTCGCGGAGCAGCGGCTGAGGTTCGTACGGACGCACTGGCTCGACCTGGGCGCGGTGCTGCTGCCGGTGATTCAGCCGATGCGGCTGCTGCGGCTGGTGTCGACGCTGCTGCTGGTCGGGCAGCGGGCGCGGATGGCCTCGCAGATACGGCTCACGACGTATGTCGGCGGGGCCGTGGTCGGGTTGCTGATGTTCGGGTCGCTGGCGGTGCTGTCCGTGGAGCGGGACTCGCCGGACGGGAACATCAGGACGCTGGGTGACGCGGTGTGGTGGTCCTTCATGACGATGACGACCGTCGGGTACGGGGACCACGCGCCGACGACCGGCCTGGGGCGGATGCTGGCGGTGGGGTTGATGCTCTCCGGGATCGCGCTGCTGGGTGTGGTGACGGCGAACATCGCGGCGTGGTTCATCGCGCGGTTCGAGAAGGACGACGTGGAGGAGCGGCGGCAGACGGAGGCGATACGGGAGCTGGCGGAGGAGGTGCGGGCGTTGCGGGGGGAGTTGGCGGCGCTGAAGGGGACGCCGGTGGAGTAGGACGGAACACAAAGGTGGCCCCCGGCTGAACCGCCAGGGGCCCTTCCCTTGTTCACCGGGTGCGGGTCAGAACATGCCCATGCCCGGTGTGGCCGCTCCTGACAGCCAGATGATGGCCAGGAGCGTGTCGATGGCGCCCAGGACCAGTGCCACCACGGCCGTGGCCGGGCGGGAGCCCGACCAGGTGCGGCCCATGGCGAGCCAGCCGCAGACGATCGCCGCGGGGCCGAGGATGATCCCCAGCACGAAGAATCCGACGACCGCGCAGATGACTCCGATGATTCCGAGCGTCGCGCGATCCGTCCCGGTCCGTGACCACGTCCGGCCACGTGAGCGGGGGTGCCTGCGCGTACCGTGTCCGAAGCTCGCCATCATCAACTCCCGAAGACCCTGGGTTGGTTGGGGTTGGTTCGAGTACGGCATGGCGAGTACCCACGCTGCGAGGCTCAATCCTGCTGCCTGCGCGCTGCCCCCCTCCGGCAGCGCGCCGCAGCGACCGTCCCCCATGCCCTGCGGAGGACTTGACCCACTGTGACCTGCGAGGCCCGCCGGAGGGGAGGGGTCAGCGGTCTTGTTCACCCTGATGAGCGAACGCCCCGTCAGGAGCCGTCAGATGTGCGCCGCTCCGGCGCCGGCTTCCGCGTTCTCGCCGCGCTTGGTGAGGAACGCCACCAGCACGGCGACCACGGCGACCCCGGCGGCCACGAGGGACGCCGCGCTCATGCCGGAGATGAACGTGTCGTGCGCGACGCCCGTGATCTTCGCGGCGATCGCGTCCGGCGTGCCCGGCGCCAGCGGCGGGACACCGACCTGGACGGCCTCGGACGCCTGGTGCTCCTGCTCCGGCGTCAGCGGCGGAAGCCCCGCCTTCGTCCAGTTGTCCGGGAGGTCGCTGTTGACCTTGGAGGCCATCACCGCGCCCAGCACGGCCGTACCGAGGCTGCCGCCGATCTGCATGGCGGCCTGCTGGAGACCGCCGGCCACGCCCGAGAGCTCCATCGGCGCGTTGCCGACGATGACCTCCGTGGCACCGACCATGACCGGCGCGAGGCCGAAGCCGAGCAGGGCGAACCAGAGCGACATGACGCCGCTGCCGGTGTCCGTCTCCAGGGTCGACATCCCGTACATGGCGATCGCGGTGAACGCCATACCGCCGGCGAGCGGGACACGGGGACCGAACTTGGTGATCATCGCGCCGGCCAGCGGCGAGCCGACGATCATCATGCCGGTGAGCGGCAGCAGGTGCAGGCCCGCGTCGATCGGGCTCATGCCGTGCACGTTCTGGAGGTAGAACGTCACGAAGAACAGGCCACCCATGAAGGCGATGGCCATCAGCACCATCAGCACGACACCGGCGGACAGGGCCACCGAGCGGAACAGCGCGAGCGGGATCAGCGGCTCCTTCACCTTCGTCTCCCAGAAGGCGAACACCACGAAGCACAGCACGGAGGCGCCGAGGAACGACAGCGTCTTGACGTCGCCCCAGCCCCACTCGGACGGCGGGGCCTTGATGAGCGCCCACACCAGGCAGAACACGGCCGTCGACAGCAGGGCGATGCCCAGGAGGTCGAAGGAGCGCGGGGCGTTCTCGGCGCGGTGGTCGAGCAGGATCAGCACACCGAGGACGACGGCGAGGACGCCGACCGGCACGTTGATGAAGAACACCGACTGCCAGTTGACGTGCTCGACGAGCACACCGCCGAGGATCGGGCCGCCCGCGGTGGACGCGCCGATGACCATGCCCCAGATGCCGATCGCCATGTTCAGCTTCTCGGCGGGGAAGGTGGCCCGCAGCAGGCCGAGCGCGGCCGGCATCAGCAGCGCGCCGAACAGGCCCTGGAGGACGCGGAAGACGACGACGAACGCGATGCTGTCGGACAGGCCGATCGCGCCCGAGGCGGCGGCGAAGCCGACAACGCCGATGAGGAAGGTCTGCCGGTGGCCGAAGCGGTCGCCGAGCTTGCCCGCGGTGATCAGGGAGACCGCGAGGGCGAGGAAGTACCCGTTGGTGATCCACTGGACCTCGGCGAAGGTGGCGCCGAGGTCCTTCTGTATGGCCGGGTTGGCTATGGCCACGATGGTGCCGTCGAGGGCCACCATCATGACCCCCACAGCGACGGTGATGAGGGTGAGCCAGGGGTGCCCTCGCAGCCCCTTGCCCGGCGTCGCGTCCGACGGTGCCGCCGGTGGCTTGCCCCCCGACCCCGTCTTGTCGATGGTGGTCTGACTAGTCATGCGCCGAGGCTAATGACAGCCACTGACAATTGACAAACCAATTCACTAGTCGGTAACTGACATGACATCCCCGTATAGCCTGAACTGGGAAAACACTTCAGACGAGAGGAACGGAACGCCTTGAACCTGCGCGAACGGAAGAAGCAGCGCACCCGGGACGCGCTGCTGCGAGCCGCTCTGGAGCTGTTCGCGACGCGCGGGTACGACGAGACCACCGTCGACGACATCGCCGCCGCCGTCGACGTCTCGCAGCGCACCTTCTTCCGCTACTTCGCGGGCAAGGAGGAGACGGCCTTCTTCGTGCCGCGGCTCGCGGAGGGGCTCGTCGTCCAGGCCCTGCGGGTGCGCCCGCCGGGCGAGCCCCCGCTGGAGGCGCTGCGCCGGGCCGTGCTGGAGAGCTGGGACACGATCAACGAGGCCGTCGAGGAGATCGTGCCGATCGATCTCCATCTGCGCGTCTACCGGGTGATCGAGTCGACGCCCGCGCTGTTCGCCGCCCATCTGCGACGGTCGGCGGAACTGGAGGAGCAGCTCGCGCGGATCATCGCCGAGCGCGAGGGGCTGGACGTGGACGCGGATCCGCGTCCGAGGATCGTCGTGGCGCTGTTCGGCGGCGTGATTCGTGTCACCGAGCGACTGTGGTCCGCGGGGGACGAACTCAGCCTCGCGCGAATGCGTCAACTCACCACGACATACCTGGATCAGGTGGGTCCCGCACTGGCCGCGAACTGGCGCACAGAGCAGTCCCCTTAGCGCGTACACCGAAACGTGATCCCGGTCACTTGGTTAACGCGAGACCCTCTCGTTCTCCTAGTGTGTCCTTTCAGTGACTTCCTTCGACACCACCCCGCAATTGAACGTCTGGCGCGCACTGCTCGCTCTGGCCGTCGTGTTCGTGATGCTGGCGACCACCGGCTGGACGGCCCTGCGCAACCAGCGGGGCGACACGCCGCTCCAGGCCTCGCTCTCCGCCTGGGAGGACGGCCGGATCGGCGGTCACGAACTACCGGACCCCGAGGCCCAGCCGAAGAAGCTGGCCCGCTTCTTCGCCTCCCTCACCGCGCAGGACCGCGCGAGCCTGGTCCGCAAGTATCCGCTCGCGGTCGGCAACATGAACGGCGCCCCGGTCGAGCTGCGCTATCGCGCCAACCGCCTCGCGCTCGAACAGGCGCGCAAGGTCGAGCGGGAACGCATGCACGACAGCCGTCTCACGGCGGTCGGGCAGCAGGAGGCCGGCCGGAGGATGCACCGCTTCGAGGACCTCATGGAGCCGGGCCGTCACATCCTCGCCTTCGACCCGGAGGGCTCGGGCCGGGTGGCGGAGGTCTTCGGCGATCTGCGCGGGGCGGACCGGGTCTCGGTCGTCGTACCCGGCGTGGACACCGACCTGCTCACCTTCCAGCGCACCCAGCGCAAGTACTCGGCGCCCGTCGGCATGGCCGAGTCGCTGCACGCGGCCGAGCGGAAGGCGAGCCCCTCGACCCGTACGGCCGTGATCGCCTGGGCCGACTACACGGCCCCCAGCGGGCTCGGCATCGACTCGGCCACGGCGATGCGCGCCGCGGAGGGTTCCGTACGACTGAACGCGCTGGTGCGGGCGCTGCCCGGCGACAAGCCGGTCTCGCTGTTCTGCCACAGCTACGGCTCCGTGGTGTGCGGGGTGGCGGCGCGTTCGCTGCCGGCCAAGGTGTCCGACATCGCGGTGGCCGGCAGCCCCGGCATGCGCGTCGAGAAGGCCGCCCAACTGCACACCAGCGCCCGGGTGTGGGCCATGCGGGACAGCGACGACTGGATCCAGGACGTGCCGTACCTGGAGGTCGGCGGTCTCGGCCACGGGGCCGACCCGGTGTCCGCCGCGTTCGGTGCGCGGGTGCTGTCGGCGCAGGGCGCGAAGGGTCACGCCGGCTACTTCGAGCCGGGTACGGCAAGTCTGATGAATTTCGCAGAGATCGGCGTTGGCGCATACCGCTCGGTGCACTGCGCGCACGAAGACGGCGTCTGCCGGACCGGTTTGTCCGGCACGGCGGCGGCCTGACGCGCGTAGAGACGAAGAAATCGCGGTCTGCTCGGGAGGGGGACGGAGGAGCGCGTGCCGCATACGATGAGCCGCATGGGTGACGTACTGGCCGGATTTCATGCCGCCTGGGAGTTCGAGTCCGACTCCGTGCTCATCCGCTACGAACGGGGGATTCGAACACCGAAGCTCTTTCAGGCGCTCGGGGAACGCCGTGTTCCCCTGGACGCGATCGCCGGGGTGACGCTGACCCGCGGGAAACGCGGCACGGTCGTGCTGCGCGTCGAGCCGCGGCCCGGTGCGGACCCTCTGATGGAGGCGGCCGCCGGACAGCTGAAGGAGAGCGGCGACCCCTACCGGCTGGTGATGCCCGCCGACCGCGAGGTGCTCGCGGAGTACTACGCCGACGAACTGCGGTCGCTGCTGACGGAGTCCGAGTCCGGGCCCGCGGAGCGGTTCCTCGTGGAGCCGCCCAAGGGGCCGTTGTCGTTCAAGGCGTACGACGGGAAGGCCTCGTTCGACGGCCGGACGGTCAACTTCCGGTGGTTCTGGACGGGGGCGTCGTCGGCGAAGTGGAAGGCCGGCGACCAGACCTTTCCCGTCGGGGAGCTGAACGGGGTGGAGTGGCGTTCGCCCGAGGTGTTCGAGGGGCATCTGCGGTTGCTGCACCGGGAGACGAGCGGGGCGGCCGCGCAGGCCGACCAGGACCCCGCCGCGGTGGTGTTCGGGCTGGGGTACGGGCCGGTGCACGAGTCACTGCCGTTCGCGGCGGCGGTGTTGGCGGCGGTGCGGACGTCTCAGCCGGTGGCCGCGGTGTCCGCGGCCGGGCCGCGCCGTGATCCCGCCGATATCGCCGAGCGGATTCGGCATCTCGGGGAGTTGCATCAGGCCGGGCTGGTGACTGATGAGGAGTTTTCGGTCAAAAAGGCCGAGTTGTTGTCGGAGCTCTAGCGTGTGCGGGGTGCTGCGCGCCGGCGGGTGCGGGTTGTGGGTGGCCGGTCGCGCAGTTCCCCGCGCCCCTAGGGCGTCTTACTACTCCCTGCCTGCAGAGGTGAAGGCCATGTCCGCGTAGCGGTTGCCTGCCACCTTGGCTGCGATCGGGTCCAGGAGGGACAGTTCGTCGTCGGTGAGGACGATCCTGGTCGCCGCCGTGTTCTCCTCCACCCTGGACGGCTTGCGGGTGCCCGGGATCGGGATGACCGGGAGGCCGTGGAGGGATGCCTGCTGGTGGGCCCAGGCCAGGGCGATCTGGCCGACCGATGCGTCGTGGGCCTCGGCGATCGCGCGGATGGGCTCCAGCAGGGCCCCGTTGGCTGCGGCGTTGTCGCCGGTGAAGCGGGGCTGCTGGCGGCGGAAGTCGCCCGACGACAGGTCCTCGGCGCTGGCGAAGGACCCCGTGAGGAAGCCGCGCCCCAGCGGGGAGTACGCGACGAGGGTCACACCCAGCTCGCGCGCCGCCGGGACGACGTTCGTCTCGATGTCCCGGCTGAAGAGCGACCACTCCGACTGCACGGCGGCGATGGGGTGGACGGCGTGGGCGGCGTGGAGTTCGCCGGCCGTGACCTCGCTCAGGCCGAGGTGCTTGACCTTGCCCTCGCGGACCAGCTCGGCCATGGTGCCGACGCTCTCCTCGATCGGCACGTTCACATCGCGCCGGTGCATGTAGTAGAGGTCGATGACGTCGACGTCCAGGCGCTTCAGGCTCGCTTCGACGGCCTCGCGGATGTAGGGCGGGTCGTTGCGGATGATGCGCCGGGTCGGGTCGTCCGGCGGGATCGCCAGGGCGAACTTGGTCGCGATGACGACCTCGTCGCGGTGAGCCTTGAAGAACGGCGACAGGAACCGCTCGTTCTCCCCGGCTCCGTAGGCGTCGGCCGTGTCGTAGAGGGTGACGCCGAGTTCCAGTGCCCGTTCCAGGGTCGCCCGGGACGCGTCGGCGTCCGAGGGGCCGTAGCCGAAGTTCATGCCCATGCAGCCGAGGCCCTGGACACCCACCTCGGGGCCGTCGTCGCCGAGCTTCGCCGTCGTGATCCTGCCGTCCGTCATCGGGACCTCTCCGACGCCAGGGCCTGCCCGGCGTCCGCGTAGAAACTGATCTTCCTGTCGAGCACGGCGAGCGTGCCGCGGAGTTCGTCGATCCTGGCCAGGACGTCCTCCCGGGTCGTCTTGAGCAGATCGAAGCGCTCGCCGTAGGTGTGGTCGCCCTCGCGCACCAGTTCCGCGTACCTGACCATGTCGGCGACCGGCATGCCCGTCAGGCGGAGCTTGCCGACGAGGTCGAGCCAGTCGAGGTCGCGGTTGGTGTAGCGGCGCTGGCCGGTGTGGGACCGGTCGATGTGCGGCATCAGGCCGATGCGCTCGTACCAGCGCAGGGTGTGCGCGGTCAGGCCGGTGAAGGCGGCGACCTCGCTGATCGTGTACCTGTCCTCGCCGTCCGGGCGCCGTTCGTACTGCGGCGGGCCGGCGCAGGTGTCGGTCCTGGTCCCCGTGGTCTCCATCACCGTCATGCCCCCAACGCTAGAACCTTGGAGCGCACTCCAAGCAAGCGCCGACGGTAAGAAATCGGCAGGACGTTTCTTGATCCGTCTGGTTAGCGTACGGACTCATGAGTTCTGTACGCCGTGCCCTGCCCGAGGACGCCGAGGAAGTCCTGCGGCTGCGCCAAATCATGATCGACTCGCTGTTCGCAAGCGACCCGTCCACCCGCTGGCACGGGGAGTCCCTGCCCACCCTGAAGACCAAACTGGGCGAGTCGGGCGGGGACTTCGTGGCGTTCGTCGTGGACCACCCGGAACGGCCCGGGGCGCTGGCGTCGCTGGTGGCCGGGACGATCGACTACCGCATCGGGAAGTCGGGCGACCCGCAGGGCAAGGTGGGTTTCGTGTTCAGCGTCGCCACCGACCCGGACGCCCGGCGCCGCGGGTACGCACGCGCGTGCATGCAGACCCTGCTGGAGTGGTTCCGCAGGCGCGGCGCCCGGCGCGTCCAGCTCACCGCCTCGCCGGAGGCCGAGCCGCTGTACGTCTCCCTGGGCTTCCGGCCCAAGCCCGACCCCTTGCTGGAGCTGACGCTCTGAGCGCAAGGACCCCTTAGGCTCGAACGCATGTCGCTGAAGAGCCTCGCATTGATCGAGAACTGGCCGGTTCCCACCGCTGCGGCGGGTGTCGTACGGGCGGACGGCACCGTCCTCGGCACCCACGGGCCGGCCGGGCGGCCGTTCCCGCTCGCGTCGGTGACCAAGCCGCTCGCCGCGTACGCGGTGCTCGTGGCGTACGAGGAGGGGGCGGTCGAACTCGACGAGCCCGCCGGTCCGGCCGGGGCGACGGTCCGGCACCTGCTCGCGCACACCTCGGGCCTCGCCTTCGACGAGCACAAGGTCACGGCCCCGCCCGGGGAGCGGCGGCTGTACTCGAACGCCGGTTTCGAGCAGTTGGGCGACCACCTCGCGAAGGCGACCGACATTCCGTTCGGGGAGTATCTGCGGCAGGCCGTGCTGGAGCCGCTGGGGATGGCCTCGACGACCCTGGAGGGCTCTCCCGCCAAGGACGGGGTGTCCACGGTCGAGGACCTGCTGCGGTTCGCGGCCGAGGTGCAGGCACCGCGGCTGCTGGACCCCCGTACGGTCGCCGAAGCGATGACGGTGACCTACCCGGGCACGAAGGGCGTCCTGCCGGGATACGGCCACCAGAACCCCAACGACTGGGGGCTCGGATTCGAGATCCGCGACTCCAAGTCGCCGCACTGGACGGGGTCCTCGTCCTCGCCGCGCACGTTCGGGCATTTCGGGCAGTCCGGTACGTTCCTGTGGATCGACCCCGACGCGCGTGCCGCGTGCGTGGCGCTGACGGACCGGGCGTTCGGGCCGTGGGCGGTGGAGGCGTGGCCGGCGTTCACGGACGCGGTGCTCGCCGACCTCTAGGCCGTAGCGCCTAGGTGTGCTGTCCGGGGACGTTGGTGACAGGCGACACGCCTTGAGCGGTCCTTGAACGAGGTGAGGGCCTCTGGTTTCGGTGTGGATTGCGACATCTACAACCGGCACCCAGGAGGCCCTCGTT
>NZ_JBIBHN010000059.1:0-14046 GCF_042957035.1 Streptomyces sp. NPDC008137
CGGCGAACTGACGGGCGAACTCCGCGCCGAGTCCAGCACTCGCCCCGGTGATCAAAGTGGTCTGGGTACGGTAGTCGATCTTCTTCATGGCGGTCAGGGACACGGCGCCCTCACGGGCCCTCCTCCCCTTCTTCCTTTCAATCTTGCGACGGTCGGTAACCGTCGTCTGGTGCCGAGGCGGGCCCGGAGGCCCGGCTCGGCGGTGGTCGTGTCGCTGAAGGTCGTCATCCCTGGCTGCGGGGCGGGGATCACCCGGCTCACGTGATGCGTCGCAGGATCCGGTCCTTGCCACGGGTGTAGGGCGGGGTGGCCACGCCCAGCGTGTCCGGCTTGAGGGGCTTGTCGAGGACGGCCTTGAGGTGGCTGAAGGTGTCCAGGGAGTATGAGCCGTGGTAGCGGCCCATGCCGCTCTCACCGACGCCCCCGAAGGGCAGGTCGAGCGCGCCGAGCTGGAGGAGCGAGAGGCCGAAGACCAGGCCACCGGAGGACGTCTCCGCGGTCAGGCGCCGCTTGGAGTGCTTGGACGCGGTGAAGGCGTACATGGCCAGCGGCTTGTCCCGTCCGGTGATGAAGGCGATCGCCGCGTCCAGGTCGGGGACCCGGACGATGGGCAGGACGGGGCCGAAGATCTCGTCGCGCATCACCGGGGAATCGGGGTCGACGTCGGCCAGCACGGTCGGGGCGATGTAGCGGGTCTCGCGGTCGTGGTCGCCGCCCACGACGGTCCGGCCGTCGTTCAGCAGGCCGACCAGCCGGTCGAAGTGGCGTTCGTTGACGATGCGGCCGTAGTCGTTGCTGGCGGCAGGATCGGTGCCGTACATCTCACGGAGCGCCTCGACCAGGTGCGTCTCTATCTCGGCGCCCGCGTCACCTATCGCGAGCACGTAGTCGGGTGCGACGCAGGTCTGGCCCGCGTTCATGAACTTGCCCAGGGCAATGCGGCGGGCGGCCATCTTGAGGTCCGTGCCGGGTTCGACTACAGCGGGGCTCTTGCCGCCCAACTCCAGGGTGACCGGGGTGAGATGACGGGCCGCGGCGGTCATGACGATGCGCCCGACCGCGCCGTTGCCGGTGTAGAAGATGTGGTCGAAGCGCTGGTCCAGCAGGTCGGTCGTCTCCGGCACCCCGCCCTCGACGACGGCCACAGCCTGCGGGTCCAGGACCCGGGGCAGCCAGTGGGCGAGCACGGCCGAGGTCGCGGGGGCGACCTCGCTGGGCTTGAGGATGACGGCGTTGCCGGCGGCCAGGGCACCGATGACCGGCGCGAGCGCCAGATTGACCGGATAGTTCCAGGGGGCGATGACCAGCACGACCCCCAGCGGCTCACGCACGGTCCAGGCCCGGGACGGCATCAGCGACAGGGGCACGGAGGCCCTCTTCGGACGCAGCCACCGGTCGAGGTGACTCAGGGTGTGGTCGATCTCCCTGACCAGGAAGCCGATCTCCGCCATGTGGGACTCGGTCGCGCTCTTGCCGAGGTCGGTCTGCAGTGCCTGCGCGAACACGTCCTCGTGCTCCGTCAGCAGACGCCTCAACGCCTGCAGCTGCTGCTTCCGCCAGGCGACGGGCTTGGTGCGGCCGGTGTCGAACGTGGCCCGCAGTCGCGCGACGGTCTCCGCCGCAGGGGCCGACGTAACAGCGATGTCCGGCTGACCGCCGGCGGGTGTGTTGGTCTTCATGCCCGGAAGCATATACGAAACGAAAGCCTTTCGTTTCGCTTTCATTGTATACTTGTCGTGTGACCTACCGCACCCTTACTCAACGTTCCGTACGGCAGCCCGACCATCCAGTCCGCTCCGCCGCCCACGCGTCCCGCCGGACCTCTTCGGGAGCCGCCTGATGACCGGGACGCAGGCACGCCGGGGGCGCCCCCGCGATGCCTCCCGCGACCGTGCGCTGCTGGACGCGACCCTGGCCGTCCTGACCGAGAGCGGCTACGGCGCACTCACCACCGCCGCCGTCGCGGCCCGCGCCGGAGTGTCCACCGCCACCCTCTACCGGCGCTGGCCGTCCAAGGAGGTCATGGTCGTCGACGCCGCCGCCGCGTACGCCAAGGAACTGACGGCGCAGCCGGACACCGGCACACTCGAAGGCGACCTGCGCGCCCTCCTCCGGGACAAGGCAGCTTCTCTGACCGGCAACGAGGGAGGGGTGCTGCGCACCCTGATCGGCGAAGCCGCGTACAGCCCCTCCCTGGCCGAGGCCCTCACGAACGCCTTCATGCTGCCCGTGCGCCAACGCATGGACGAGATAACGCAACGTGCGGTGGACCGGGGCGAGATCCCGCCGGTGGAGCACGCCGAACTGCTCGGCGATCTGGTGATCGGCCCCATGATGAGCAGGTTCTTCCTCACTCCCCTGCCGCCGAGCCAGGTCGACGCCGCCACCGCGGCGGAGACCGCCGACCGCATGCTGTGCTTCCTTCTGCGCGCCTTCGGACACCAGGGGCACGGTGGCGAGCAAGACGTGGCTGCCCGCACGATTTCGGGCTTTCCCAGAACGCCTTCAGAATCCCCGAGCCCGACGTCAGCCCCTCAAGGAGGAGCACCAGGAGAGGACCGGTCGGCGGACGCGGTCCATCAGCCGGAGAAGCAAGAGTGATGGGTCAGTTGTTCAGGAAGCCCAGGATGTGATCGGCGACCGTCTTGGGCTGCTCAAGGTGGAGGAAGTGCCCGGCACGGGGGACGACGACGCGTTCGAAGCCGTTCTTGAACACGGCTTCCATGCCGTCGCTCGCCTCCACGGAAAAGCAGTTGTCGTCGGCACCGTGGAGGTAGAGCGACGGGACGGTGATGGCACCGCTCGCCCGGGCCTCCAGCGCTCGCGTCGCCTCATCAGCGGGGGGTGAGAACAGCTGGCGGTAGTAGCCCAGGGTCTCGGTCAGGACTCCCGGGGCACGGAGGGTCTCCTTGAGCGCGGCCCGCTCCGCGTCCGGAAGTTCGTAGCCGGGCGACCACTCCTGCCAGAGCCGGTCGATGAAGGCGAAGTCGTCGAGCTGGACGGCCGGCTCCGCCAGGGCCGTCTGGAAGAAGAACATGTACCAGCTGCGTCGCTGCTGGTCACCATCGGAGAGCCAAGCGGTCCGCACTTGCGGCCCGTAGGGAACCGCCATGCCGACAAGCTTGCGGACGCGTGCGGCGTCGAGGCTCGCCGCCGCGTACGCCGCCCGGGCGCCGAGATCGTGACCGACGAGATCCGCCCGATCGCGCCCGAGCGCTTCGATCAGGTCCAGGACGTCCTGCCCGGTCGCCGACGCGCGATAGGAGCCGTCGGGCGCCGCGCCACCGGGCCAGTATCCGCGCTGTGCGGGTGCTACCGCCCAATACCCCTCCTGCGCGAGGCGGTCGAAGAGCCCGGTCCAGCTGGCGGCGTGGTCGGGAAACCCGTGGAGGCACAGAACGAGTGGCCCGCTGCCTGCCTCAAGGATCGGAACCTCCAGGCTGCCGGCCTGAACCGTCCGATGACGGACACGATCGGCCGCGTGGGGTCGCCGGGTCACCTGTTTCATGCGTTCGACCTCCAAGCCGCCTTGGCGGCGGCGCAGTTGCGCGTTCTGCTCCAGCCGAAAGGGCGGCTGCCCCGCGCTGGAGGATCTGCACTGGATGCAATGAGCGTAAGCCTTTTGATTATGTTGCTCAAGTAGCTCTTGAGATGAGCAAACAGATCACGGTCATGCCAGCAGATCGCCGCAGGCCCCGCCAGGCCGGGTGGCCGCCGGAGGTTCTACGGACGGGACAGCGGAGAAACGGCATCCATGGCGAGGTCGAGGAGCTCCGCCACGGAGCGCTTGCCATCGCAGGCGACCCACTCCCGACGGGCATACGCGAAGCAGGCCACGCCGGCGGCGGCGAGTGCGCCCGCGCGCAGCCGACGCTCCTCGCCGGGCGGCGTTGTCGTGAGCCATGGGACGAGCGACTGGGCGATGACCTCGTTCCATTGGACCTCTTGGTGCAGATGCTTCGCGTACAGCACCGGAGTGTCGTGGATCAGGCGGATCATCGGCAGCGACTGATTCCTCGTCCACTTCTCGATCACTTCGTCGAATGCGCGGCGCAACGCGTACCAGGGTTCTTCCTCGGTGGGGCGCGCCGCCAGCGCGTCGGCGATGTCGGTGCCGGTTTCGTCGAGCACGTAGATGACCACGGCTTCCTTGTTCGCGAAGTAACGGAAGAAGCTGCGCGGTGACAGGCCGGCCGCCATGGCGATCTGGTCGACGGTGGTGGATTCGTACCCGTTCGCGAGGAAGAGGTCGACTGCGACCGCCTTCACTTCCTGCCGCACCGCTTGCCGTTTCCGCTCGCGCAGGGCGATCCGCCTCTCGTCCACGCTCCGATGTTAAAGCACGCGTCACACCTGTCAGCCTCTGACCGCCTTGACAGTCTCTGCCAATCTGGGCGTACTCTGCGTGACGTGCTGACCGTCGGCCGTGCGCCCGGCCGGGCTCGCCGGCCGGTCCGCGGGCTGAGGTGCGTTGCCGTGTCATGACCCACCCCGGTGGGCCCGGCACCGCCCCGATCGCCACCGCGGCCTCCGCCTGCCCGCCCTCGCGCTTGCCTCCCACCGCCGTCGCGCGACGGCCGGCTTCCGCACCACGGTCCGCCCCGTCGGAGTACCGAACACATCTGGAAGGTTCAATGCCCCCCACAACGATCACGGTCGACTACTTGATCATCGGCGCCGGTGCCACAGGAATGGCCTTCGCGGACGTTCTCGTCAAGGAGAGCACCCACACGATGGCCATAGTGGACCGCAACCACGCTCCGGGCGGTCACTGGACGATGTCGTACCCATTCGTCAGGCTGCATGGCCCGTCGAGTGTCTACGGCGTCCACTCCCGTGCAATGCCGAGCGACTCCCTCGGAGCGAACCTCGCGTCGGGCCACGAGATCCTCGACTACTACGACCGCGTCATGCGCGAGACCCTGCTGGGGTCGGGCCGCGTCACCTACCTGCCGATGCACAACGTCGACGACGTCGAGCCGGGCCGGCCCGCAACCGTCCGGGCGCACTCCCTCGTGAACGGAACGTCGACGCAGATCGCCGTCAGGAAGCGTGTCGTCGACGCCTCCTACATGAACATCACCGTGCCCGCGATGAGGCAGTTGAACTACGCCGTCGAAGACGATGTACCGATCGTTCCGGTCGACCAGCTCGTGAACCTCGGCGGTTGGGCGGAACGGTTCACCGTGATCGGGGCGGGCAAGACGGGCCTGGACGCGTGTCTGTGGCTGCTGCACCACGGCGTCGATCCCGACCGCGTCACCTGGATCACGCCACGTGACGCATGGATGATCAACCGGGACCAGGAGGCACCGCTGTCCCGGTTCGGTGAGCTGACGAAGCTGCTCGCCTGCAATTCGGTGGACGACGTGATCAGTGCGCTGGAGCAGATGGACCTCATCATTCGCCGTGACCCGTACGTCAGGCCCAGCGCCTTCCGGTGTGCGACCGTCAGCTCGGCCGAGCTCGCTCAACTCCGGAAGATCGAGCACGTCGTACGGCTGGGACGGGTACGCCGCATCGACTCGGCCGGCGTCCGGCTCGACGAGGGCAGTGTGCAATCGGCGCGGGGGACGGTGTACATCGACTGCTCGGCGGACGGTCTCACTCAGAAACCGCCGAAACCAGTCTTCGAGGACAGCGCGATCACGCTCCAGGCGTTGGTGCCGTGCCTGCTCGCACCTAGTGCCGCCATCGCCGGGAAGCTCGAGTGCCTCGACCTCGACGACGACTCCCGCAACAGCCTGGCCCCGCCGGTGCTCAATCCCAGCACCCCGCGCGACCTGCTGTCCTTCTTCGGCACACGTATGGAGCGGCTGCACCGGTGGTCCGGCTCACCCGCCCTGTTCGAATGGCTGCTCGACTCACGCCTGGGGTCGGCGCTGAGCGACCTCCAGCATATGACCGACCAGGACAACCGCGCCGCGGTCTCTCTTCTCGCCTCCCATCTGGAGGACCTGCTCAAAAGGGACGACGTCTCGTCCTGATCCCCCGCGCTGAAGGACAAAGGTGCCTGGCGTCGGGCGCCCCTGTCGCGCGTACGAAGCCGCGGCCCGCCACCGCGATAGGGATAACGGGCAGATCACCGACCCAGGCCTCCTACCCGGCGGTCCGCACGCGCTGACGCGCCCGGTGGGCTCGCAGGTTTTCCGGGTTGCCGCAGGTCTTGGTGGAGTGCCACACGCCGCTGTTGTTGCGGGAGCGGTCGAAGAAGGCCGTCGTGCACCGGGCGTTGCGGCAGATCTTGAGCCGGCGCCAGGTGTCCGCCTGCTGGGCCTGGAACATCTCGAGGAGCACCAGGGCGGCCACATACCGCCAACCTTGCCCGCGCGGCTCCAGGGTGACTCGCCCGCTGCGGTCCATCCGCAAAGCCGCCGCCGCGATGTGAACGGCGGGCGCCGCGTCGGCGTCGTCGCCGCGTGGGCCATCGCCGTCCGGTGCGGCGAGAAGCTGCCTCAACTCGGCACGCAGACCGCGAAGTTCTTCGAGATCGTGCTCGGTGAGCCGCACCTGCGCGGCGGCCTGTGCCGTCTCCTGGGCCCAGCACTCCAGTGCCTGGTCGGCCCATGCCTGCGCGGCGGCGAGGTCGCCCAGAAGATCCGCTGCCCGGGGGCGGCCGGCGGAGATGGTGTTGAGCAGGTCGTGCACCAGCGCCAGCCCGAGGGGAGCGGGCTCAACCTCGTACCGCGTGGACGCGGACCACGCCATGGCCCTGCCCCCTTCACTCGTCGTCATGGCCGACATGACCATAGCCATGTGGCCACTGCCTCAGAGTACGACACCTCCTGGCACCTTGAAATGAAATGAGCTACCGGCGTACAGTCCTTTCAGTTGGGTCGGCAACGCAGCCACACGAAGGGTGTCGCTCATGAGCTCGTCAGCCTCCACAGCGCCCAGGAAGCTCTTGGCGCTCCGGAGCCGGAGAACTGTGGCGGCACCGCTGTCGCGCCGCCGATGACGCCCGCGTCACCGTGGAACGTGTCGGCCCCGTCGCGCCATCACGCCTCCCTACCGCCGGCACTGCCGTCGTCGACGGAGCAGCCACGCGCTCGGAGGGGCTCGGCGCGATCGCCGCACCCCTCGGCGCGTTCTTGACCTGGTATCGCTGACGGGCCCGCGCCGGCGCGCAGCGGACAGGTCCTGAAATCCGGCCGGCTGACGCTCATCGGCGGCGGAGGCCAGTTCGCCCCGCACAGCACGAGGTCTCCACCGTCGCGCAATCCGCCCCCAACCGGTTTACGACCGCCTCACCCGATGGGCCGCGGGCCCGCCCCTACTGTCGATAGCCAAGGAAATGTCATGCCCGTTCTCACCCACTCCATCGAGGGCGATGTCGCCACGATCGTCCTCGACAATCCCCCACAGAACCGCTTCGCACCCGAGTTCACCCAGGAGCTCAGCGACGCCGTCGACACCATCACGCGCAGCCAGGCCCGCGCCGTCGTGCTGCGAGCCGAGGGACCCGACTTCAGTTACGGCGGCGACTTCCGGCCCTGGCTCGACGCCGACCGCACCAGCCTGCGAGCCGACTTCGACCAGATCATGAGCGTGGTCAACCGGTTCGAACAGCTCCCCATCCCGGTCGTGGCCGCGGTCCAGGGACTGTGCTTCGGCGGCGGGTTCGAACTCGCGCTGCGCGCCGACATCATCTTCGCCGGAGAGAGCGCCCGCTTTGGCCATCCCGAGCAGTCACTCGGCATCGTCACCCTCCTCGGCGGAATCCACCGCGTGGCCGAACGGGCCGGCCGGGCCCGCGCCTACGAATGGGCACTGACCTCCGAGCAGGTACCCGCCACGGTCATGGCCCAGGCCGGCGTCATCAATCGCGTCGTCCCCGACGACGAACTCCGCGCCGAAGCCGAGGCCTTCGCCCAAAAGATCGCCGCAGGGCCCACCCGGGCACACGTCGTGCACAAGGCGCTGCTGCGCTCCTGGGCCACAGGCGGCATCCCCGCCGCCGACCAGCACCTGTTCGACCTCGCCGTCCCGCTCTACGAGACCGAGGACGTCAAGGACGGCCTGGCCTCCGCCGCCAAGGCCCTCAAGGAGGGACGCCCCCGCCCCGTACTGCCCTTCAAGGGCCGCTGACCCGCAGCTCTCCCCCCACACTCACCAAGGGACACCACATGATCATCGACTCCGCCGACCTGGACGCGAAGTCCGCCTACAAACTGCTCATCGGCAGCGTCATCCCTCGCCCCATCGCCTGGGTGAGCACCCTGTCCACCGAGGGCGTGGGCAACCTGGCCCCCATCTCCTTCTTCACGGTCGTCGGGCGCAAGCCGCCCCGGATCTCGCTGTCGATTCAGCCGCGCTCGGACGGGGCCACGCTCAAGGACAGCTTCGTCAACATCCGGGACACCGGCGAGTTCGTCACCAACATGGCCACCCTGCCGCAGATCAACGGGCTCAACCGCAGCGCCTTCGAGTTCGAGCCCGATGTCGACGAGTTCGACGCGGTCGGGCTGGAGAAGGTGCCGTCCGAGGCCGTTCGTCCGCCGCGTATCAAGGGCGCGCCCATCGCGTTCGAGTGCACCGTCGAGCACATCTTCTCCTCGCCCGACGGACTCAACAACGTCGTCTGGGGCAACGTGGTGCGCTTCTACGTCCGTGATGACCTCTATGTGGACGGCCGGGTCGACTTCGGTGCCATCGCTCCGGTGGGGCGACTCGCCGCCGAATACACCGTCGTGGACAACGCGTTCGAGACTCCGCTCGACGCCGAGGTGGTCCAGGAGCGCGCCAGTCGTCGTATGGTGCGTCTGGATGGCAAGGACACGTACTACTCGCCGGTCGACACGCCGGCATGGTCGCCGTCTGGCTCCACCACCACCCTCGACTGACCTTCAGCACGTGACGTGGTGACACCCCTCGAGGGTCGGCTGACCGACTGTCCGGCACTCCGAGTCCGGTTCGGGCCGCGCCGACCCGCCGGTGTGTCACCTCGCACCCGTCCGCTCAATTGCTTGTGACGTCGTAAGCGTTTGGTTCAGAAGGCGCGTCACTGCCCTATTCACTCGCTTGACCACGCAGCCGCCCATCAGAACGGCTCCGAGTCACCCGTTCTCAATGAGGAGAGCACGTGTCACGGAAGAACTCTTCCACGAATCCGGACGAGCCCAGAGACGACTCCGCGTACGACTACGACGTAATCGTCGTCGGCTCCGGTTTCGGCGGATCCGTCACCGCCCTTCGGCTCACCGAAAAGGGCTACCGCGTGGGCGTGTTGGAAGCGGGCCGCAGGTTCACCGCCGACTCGCTGCCCAAGAACTCCTGGGACGTCAGGAACTATCTCTGGGCACCCAGGCTCGGCCTGTACGGCATCCAGCGTATCCATCCGCTGGGCAGCGTGGCGGTACTGGCCGGGGCCGGGGTCGGGGGTGGCTCCCTCACCTACGCCAACACCCTGTACGAACCGCCGAAGCCGTTCTTCGAGGACCCGCAGTGGAAGGACATCACCGACTGGGAAGGGGAGCTGAAGCCGTACTACGACCAGGCCCGGCGCATGCTCGGGGTGCGGCTCAACCCGACTACGACCCCGGCGGACGTCCATCTGCGGGCGGTCGCCGAACAGATGGGCGTGGGCGATACCTTCCACATGGCCCCCGTAGGGGTCTTCTTCGGCGACGGCCAGGACGCCGACGGGACGACGAAGGCCAAGCCGGGAGAGGAGGTGGCCGACCCGTACTTCGGTGGCGTCGGCCCGGCCCGCAAGGCCTGTGTCGAATGCGGTGAATGCATGACGGGCTGTCGCCGCGGCGGGAAGAACACTCTCAACGAGAACTACCTCTATCTCGCCGAGCAGGCGGGTGCCGTCGTCCACCCCATGACGACCGTCGTCGCGATCACGGACGAATCGCCGGACGGGTACACGGTCAGGACCCGGCCGACGGACCGGAAACGCAAAAGCGTCGGCCGCACGTTCAGGGCGCGGAACGTGGTCATCGCGGCCGGCACCTACGGTACGCAGACGTTGCTGCACCGGATGAGAACGGGCGGCCAACTCCCGTACGTATCCGGGCGGTTGGGCGATCTGACCCGCACCAACTCCGAAGCCCTGGTGAGTGCGCACGCGGACGTCCGGCGCCATCGCAAGGCCACCGGAGGGCAGAGCCTCGACTTCACGCGGGGTGTGGCGATCACGTCCTCGATCCACCCCGACGCGAACACCCACATCGAGCCCGTCCGCTACGGCAAGGGATCGAACGCGATGGGCGCCGGGTTCGTCTTGCAAGTCCCGTACGCCGAGGGCTCGTCGAGGTTCCTGGGCTGGCTGGTCAATGTGGCGAAGCACCCGGTGCTCATGGCCCGCTCGCTCTCCAACCGCCGTTGGTCCGAGCGGACGATCATCGGTCTGGTCATGCAGTCGCTGGACAACTCCCTCACGACCTATCTGAAGCCGAAGGGCGTGGGCAAGGGACTGTTGCTGGCTCGTCAGGGCCATGGGGCGCCCAACCCCAAGCAGATCAAGGCGGCTTCGGAGGCCGCCTCCGTCGTCGCTGCCGAGGTCGACGGCTTCGCGGGCAGTAATGTGGGCGAGCTGATGGGTATGCCGCTCACCGCTCACTTCCTGGGCGGCTGCCCCATCGGCGACACTCCCGAGACAGGCGTGATCGACCCGTACCACCGGCTGTACGGCCACCCCGGTATCTCCGTCGTCGACGGAGCGGCGATCTCCGCCAACCTCGGAGTCAACCCGTCCCTCACCATCACGGCCCAGGCCGAGCGCGCGATGTCGGCCTGGCCCAACAAGGGCGAAGCAGACCCGCGGCCGGCGCCGGGAGCGGCCTACGAACGCCTGACGCCTGTGACGCCCCAAAGCCCGGCAGTCCCGTCCGATGCCTTCGGCGCTCTGAAGTTGCCGTTCCTGGGGATGCCGACCGTGCCGCCGAAGAGGTAGCCGCACCGCACCTCGCCCCCTGAGCAGGGGCTCGGGCGGACACGGGACGCCGTGGGCGTTGACCAGGCCCCCACGGCGGGCTCGCGGGCGCTTGTTCAGGCCGGCCGCTGCGGCAGCTACGGGAAACCCCGGGCGAGTAAGCATGCGGGAGGCACGTGAGTCGCCGCCAAGAGTGGGCCGGATCAGTCGCGAGGTCCGTCAACGCACGCCTGCACTGTCGAGCAGGACGCCCACGGTGGGCCCGATGAGCCCAGCCAGGTTCTCGGCCCTGTTGCTCGCGCGGGCTACGGCGCCGTCGAAGGTGAGGCTGAGCTGCCTGGCCAACAGGTCGGGATCGCTCGCCCCACCCCGTTCGGCCTCGGTACGGAAGAAGGCCGTCAGATTCCCCTTGACCCGGCGGACCACCTGGCTTGCGGGATGGCCCTCATCCTTGAGCTCGATCTGTACGGCAAGGTAGCGGCAGCCTCGGAATTCCGGCGCGCCCGCGTGGGACTCCACTTGCTCGAACACGTGCAGGATCCGCTCGCGCGGCGGGCGGCCATCGTCCACTGCGGGCAGGAGTCGCGCCGCGAAGTCGGTGATGCGTTCCTCCAGGCTCGCCGTCAGGAGTTCGTCCTTGCTTTCGAAGAGCTGGTACATGGAACGCTTCGACACCCCTGCGGCCTTGCACAACGCGTCGACACCGACGCCGACTCCTTCTTGGTAGGTGAGCGTGGCGGCTGCCTCCAACAGTCGCTCGCGGGGAGTCGCCTTCGCCTGGGTTGTCATGGTTAGAGGTCAACTCCATTCCGACGAAAAGAAAGCCGATCGGTTTCCATGGTGGAGCTCGGGTGATGGCGGGTGCCAGGCTTCATGACCGAAGGGCATCCGAGTCCGAGCGGAGGGCTCGGCGGCGGCTGCGTGAGTGCCGCCGCCGAGCCCTTGGGGTGTGCACGCCTCCCGTCCCCACGGAGCGACGCACACCGAGGGCCACTCCGCGCAGTGGCCCGGTCTCTGGTGTACGTGAGTACGGTCCTCTACGCCTTGACGGCGGGCTCCTTGTGCTTCGCCTCCGCTGCGTGCGTGCGGTGCAGCCCCTTGCGGTCGTACCAGCTCGTCATACCGAAGCCGAACAGTGCGGCTGCCGCGAGGCCGACGGCCATCATGAGCCAGCCCCGGGTCAGGCCCGCGTCGCCCTGTGCGTCGTAGTAGAGGATCGAGCGGAGGCCGTCGGTGATCTGCCGCAGCGGCTCGAACTCGGCGAGGAAGCGGTAGAAGCCGGGCAGCGACTCGATCGGGGTGGTGGCGCCGGCCGTCGGCACGGCCATCGCGATGAAGACCAGCGTGACCACCAGCATGCCGGGCGTGCCGAAGACGGCGAGCAGGGCAAGGGCGCCGATCCCGGAGACGGCGATGGCGGCCACCGAGTACAACCACAGCAGCGGCAGGTGGGAGGCGTCCATCCCCATGATGCCGATCGTTCCCACCATGACCAAGGTGCCCATCAGTAGGGACAGGGCCGCCATGAGGGTGCTGCTCATGGCTAGGCTCTGCACACGGGTGGCCTTGATCAGCGGACGATGGATGCGCAGCGGGCCCATGTCGTTGTGGGTGTAGCCGAGGGCGTGGTCGACCTGGCCGCTGATGACGTTGGCGGAGAGCATGCCGCAGACCACGAGGACGAGCGCGTAGTAGAACGCCGACAGGCCCAGGCCACTGTGAGAGTCGAGTGGATGCCCGTCCTCGACGGTCACCGCGGCCGGATCGGCCAGCAGGACGCGGGCCGCCGTCGGCAACTCGGCCTGCTGGGCTCGGGCCTGCGCGGTCAGCTGCTTGCCCAGTTGAAGCGAGGCGCCCTCGGCCGCCGTCGTCGCCGCCTGCCGGGCGATGTTGGAGCCCATGCTGCCGGCGGACTGGTTGGTCAGCACCGTCAGCTGCGGGCGAACTGGATCACCGGTTGCCGAGGATCCGGTCAGTGCGGTGACGGAGGAGGTGAAGTCGGCGGGGACGACCAGCGCGCCGTACAGCTTGCCCTTGCCGAGCTCCTCCTTCACCTCCTTCTCGTCCATCACCTTCCAGTCAATCTTGCCGCCACTCGCGGTGGACGTCTTGATCGACCCGGTGATCTGCGCCCCGAGATTGACCTGCTTGCCGCCGACACCGGCCCCCTTGTCGGAGTTGACCAGGCCGACCGGCAGATTCTTCGTATGGCTGACCGGATCGATATTGGGGCCGACGTAGAAGATGCCGAACAGGAGCGCGAGGACGCCCGTGATGACGCCGCCGGCTATCCAGAGGGGCCTGGCACGCAGCACGCGGAAGGGGTGAATTCCATTCATGACTTACTCCGTCTGGGCAACACAGATACATAGGGGGGAGACCGGACGGCGCCATTGCAGGCCGGGAGCTCTCTGGGGTTCAACCCTCGGCTTGCACAACCGCAGGGGAACACGGTGACCGCTCCGGCAACCTCACTGGATTACGGTCGTGACCGCCCCCTGTGGGAAACCAGCCGGTTTCATGGCCGTTGTAAACCGATCGGTTTCAGGCCGCCAAATCGGGAGACCAACTCCCGAGGGGGCGGCGGCAGTTCACCGCTGCAAGCGATCGATCGACGCCGCCTGTGGCCAGGTCGTGGTCTCGCCGGCGCGGCAGAAGCCGGGGCCCTCCCATTGACGGCGGTCCGGAGCGGGTCAGTGGCCGGGCCCGCTTGAGCGCATCTGCCACTGGGTGAACGCGCCGAAGAAGCGAACGTTGGCCCGTCGGGTGATGAAGCGCGCGCTCAGGGTGGTCACCCAGTTGAAGGTGCCGGAGACGACGCTGGGCGGCGGGTTGCGCCGGTCCAGCGTGCGCAGCGCGGTCGTGACCACCTGACCCGGGGTCTGCAACGGGACACCGCGGGCCATATTGTCGGAGCCGGCCGTGTCGAAGAACTCGGTGCGGGTCGGGCCCGGGGAGAGGGCGAGCACCCGCAGGCCGGTCCCCCGCGATTCCTGCCACAGCGCCTCGGTGAAACTCAGCACGAAGGCCTTGGTCGCCCCGTAGACCGCGGCGCTCGGCCACGGCTGGTAGCCGAGGGAGCTGGCGATGTTGACCAGGACACCGGTCAGCTGGCCGATGAACGCCCTGGTGACGTCGACCAGGCTGGCCACGTTCAGGCCGATCTG
>NZ_JBIBHN010000060.1:0-13560 GCF_042957035.1 Streptomyces sp. NPDC008137
GGGCCCGGCGCGGTCAGCAGCGCGCGTGCGTGCTCAGAAAAACAACGGGGGGGTAGACCCTCGAGCTCCTGGGGGGCCGGAACGCCGGGGAGGTCTCTCCGGGGTCAGTCAGGTTCAAAGGGTCGTCCCGGCCGTGGTCGCCGGGTACGTCATCGGCGCCCGCAGTACGTCAACTCGATGACGTACCGGGGGGTGGGGGAGGCCTCCCCTGCCAACGGCCAGGCCGCCCGCCGGGAAGGAGAAACCCCCCGCCCGCGAATCCCAACGTTTTGATCAGCCCCTGGGGGCCGACTCCCCCCGGCACCCCGCCCTCGGCCCGGGAGGTGCTGTTGCCGTGCCTCTGTACGGGTCTGGGGACAGTGACCACCGACAGCGAGTTAGTGCTCATTGGAACAATGAGCAGCCCTCCCCGGGGACCGGTCCACCCCTGCCTCGCGCGCACCCGCGAGCGTGAGCAGCTGCTCGACAGCCAACGGCCACGCCGGAGCCAACGCCCCTACCGCCAACTGCCGCGCGACCCGCCGCGCCAGAACGAATGCCGCGCTGACCCCTCACCGCTGTCTTCTCCGGGTCAGAGCAATGGGGAGCGGCTACGCCGCACGACCCTCGAGCGGCACCCGCCGGAGACCCTCAAGCACAGCTGCCGTCTGGCGGGGGGTGGGTGGCTGCTCTGAGGGTCACCCACCCCCCGGCGGAGGTCTCCAGCGGTCCGGCGGGATGCCGACATTAGGTTGCCTAGGGCTACCGGAGTGGAGGGTAGTGGATGGTTTTCCGAAACTCTCCATACGTGCGCCCATGGCGGATTAACGGGAAACCCACCACAACCCTCCACTCCCGCAGGTCAGAGCGTTTTGGGTCCGGACAGCAGAGCGCCCCCACAAGCGTTGTGGGGGCGTTGCTGCTCGAGGCTCTGGGTCAGTCGTCGTCGTCGTCCGTACCTGCCAGCATGAGGCCGAGATAGACCCGGCCTACGCTGCGGTCCTTCTTCACGTAGCCACGGTTCGCCAACGACTCAGCGAAGGCCTTCTCAGTGCTGGGCTGCTCACCCGTTGCGTGACACCACGCAGTCCACGCATTGAAGAGCTCCCGGGCCCGGACAGTCCCGTGAGGGGACTGAAGAGTGCGTTCCTCGAGGAAGCGGCCGAGAACGTCGCTCGCAGCCTGGTACTCCTGGGTCCGCACCCGAACGACTTCCGGAGGGTTGAGCCCCTGCTCCTGGTAGTCCAGCCACCCGTCGTAGATCCAGCCGAGCACGGCCGGTGCCGCCTTCTTGAGGCGGTCAGGGAGCGACCCGTCGCGCTCTTCCTCAGGGATCACGACGTCGAACGGGACGACGAGGATGCGCCGCCACACAGCCGGGTCGTCTCCGGAGACCGCAGGCAGATGGTTGGTGAGCATGATCAACGTGTGCGACGGATCGAAGGTGATCGGGTTCTTGTGCATGAGGTTGGCTTCGATGGGGTCGCCACCAACAAGCCGTTTCATGGTGGCCTCAGCGAAGCGCCGGCCTTTCTCCGTCTCGGAGCAGAAGGCCAGTCGCGCCCCACGGAGCCGCATCTTGAAGGCACCGTGCCGCTCGTGCTTGGACTCCATGAGGATGGCCGGGTCCACCTCGATCGCGTAGTCACCCACGGCGGCCGTGATGGCGTCCCGCAGGGTGCCCTTACCGTTCGCGCCGCTCCCGGTGAAGATCGGCATCACGTGCTCGGTCACCTTGCCGAGCATCGAGTAGCCGAACAGCCGCTGCACGAACGCCCGAACCTCCGGGTCGGGAAGGATGCGCTCAAGGAAGGCTTCGAACTCAGCGGCTCCCCCGTCTCCCGCCGTTTCGCTGTCGCTGTCCTCGAGCCCGGCGCCGGCCACCTTCGTGATGTGGTCCTCACGGGAGCAGTCGGACACCTCCCCGGTCAGCAGGTTCACGGTCCCGGAGGGCGTGTTGAAGAGGTAGGGGTCCGCATCGAGCTGCTTTGAGGCGAGGCTCATGGGCGCGCGGGCTGATGCGATCTTGACCATGCCTTCAAGGCCGCTCGCGCTCTCAGACTTCCGGATGTCCTTGTAGAGGTCATCTCGCTCGTCGCCGTGGAGTTCCTCGAGGTCCCGCAGCGCAGCCTTGACCGTGTCGACCGCGCGGTCTAGGTCGACGCGCTTTTCGTCCATGAGCCATCGGGCGCCGTCCCACTCGTGCCAGCCGATGCCGTGCACGTACCGCAGCGTGTCCCGGTGGTCGTCCAGGAACCGCTCAGCCATACGCAGTTGCCCGCGATGCTGCACGGTGGTCCGTGACGGCCTCCGGACTACTCTTCGCTGCTGGGCAGGGGGCCGGGGCTGCTCGTCCGTGAGGGACTCGCCTGCCCACATGTCCTCAGTCGTCGTCACGCGGCACCCGCCCCGTGGTCGGCGAGCCCGCGGTTCCACCCTGACCCGATGGTGCGGAGCGCCTCCCGCTCACGCTGTCCCGAGCGAAGAGCCGCGGCGAGCAGCTGCTCCCGCACGGTCGTCTCGTCGAGCACGGCCGGGGCCGTCGAGTGCAGTTCCCCGAGCCACCGCGCGGCCGCGAACAACTGCCGGTTGCGCTCGCCCTCCGACGCGTTCTCTACCCGGCTCACCGAGTGCTCGAGGGCGCCGGCCGCCGCGCGCTCTTCCCGGGTGGCACGGCGACCCGTCGGCGAGTACAAGCACGTCGGTGTCGCAGGCCGGGGAGGAGCAGAGGGGGGAGCGGACGGCCGGAGCAGCTCGAGCAGCCACCCGGGGAGCGGCTGCGGCCGGAGCTCCGGGGCGCTCGCTCGCTCGTACATGCGGCCCTGGGCGGTCGAGTACGACCCGGCGGCGATGACGTACCCGCCGACCCCGCGCACGTCGACCAGAGGCCCGATGTGGGGCGCCGTGGGCCCCTCGCCCGTGGCGCAGCCGATCAGCGGCCCGTCCGCAGGCTGCTGGAAGTACAGATGGAGCCCGCCCGAGGGCGTGAGCACGGAGTAGGTCTCGGGCCAGTCGGCGCCGGCCTCCTGGGCGAGGAGCTCGAGGACGTCCGTACCGCCGTGGCAGCCGGACCACCGGCCCTCGAGCGGCTGCGCTCCGGCCTTGGGCATGTCGCAGTCGACGACGACCAGGCCCCGGCCGTCCGAGCCTCGCCCGGTGAGCAGTCCGACGTGAGCCCGCTTGAAGCGGCCCGACCACCAGGCCCGAACCTGCTCCGGGTCGGAGAATCGCTCGAGCTGCTCGGGGGCTGCGTCCCGGCCGAACCCCGGGACCAGGGCCCCCTTGTCGGTCCGGCTGCAGGGGATGACGGGGAAGCCACGGGAGACCCAAGTCAGAGCCACGACCCGCTGCTGCTCGGTCAAGTTCGCCGACGGCGGAGCAACCGCCGTGGACGACGTGTCCACATCCGGGCTGTCGCGGGGGGTGGGTGGATCTTTGGGAGAAGGTGCGCCGACCTGCGGGTTTTGTGTCACTGGTGCGCCTCATAGGTGAGGTAGAGGGCAGCCACCGGTGTGGACAACGTGAGCAACCCGATTGCTCCCTAGATAGGGAACAGTGGCTACTCTGACAATGCACCCACTCCAAAAGTGCATCGCTTCCGTGTCCCCGTCGGGTGGCTGCCCGGCGGATAGGATTCCCGGAATGCGTCTCATGAGGGCTCACCGTTGGCGCGGTGGGCCCTCGACGCATTTCTGCGCTCAGGCAGAGGCCGGGAGGTCGTGCTCGCTGTTGAGTTCTGAACTGTGGATCCGGATGAGCCGACCCGTGGGCCCGACCCTCCGCATCCGTAGCTGACCACTCAGGGCCCATCGGGTGACAGTTCGAGTGGAGACCCGAAAGTGTCGGGCGAATTCACTCACTGTCAGCCACTCAGGGCTGGACGTCGTGTCCATGTGTGCCCTCCTGAGGCTCTAGTGCCTGATCTGACGATACCGGCCATGTCCAACGATGCCGTCACGGTTCCAAGGGGCCGTAGAACGGCTCCTGACAGGCCTTCCGCGAACGGAACGACCCCGCAAGACCCCACGGAGTCAGGTTCGGTGGGATTTGGTCTCACCGAGTGCCATGCAGTCCCACCGTGTTCACGGTTCGTGACCGACATAGCCCTCTCCCTTCGCGCGCCAGATTGACGTTGTTTGAACCGTAGCCCGGCGTGTCGCTCGTGTCAGAGACGCTTCCCCTGGCCCCAGTCGTCCGGCTTGTCACCGGCTCTCTACCTGTTAGTACGTCCCCGCCGGTATCGCGTTACGCCCCCGTCCGGTGGCGGCCACTGTGGCACCTTCTGGCAGGCCGGGATTCCGGGGGCTGCAATTCGCGGCCGGCGCCTGCGAGTCAGTCGGAGAGAGGGACCCGGGAGCCCGGGGCGTACACGTCCTCCCAGTACCCGAGCGGGCGCTCCTCGTCGTGAAAGGTCACGGTGGTGACCAGCAGGGCCACGGCCGAGTGCGGCGGAGCGTCGATTTCCAGAGCCGTGAGCTCGTCTTGAGAGGCCTGCCGAGCGTGGGCCGTGCGCTGCCCGGTCGCCACCGGGCGGCCGGTCCGCTCGGCGTAGAGCGTGTTGAACTGCTGCACCATGCGACGGTCCTCCGCCAACTCCGGGACAGCATCAACGGTGTGAGGCGGGTAGACGGAGACGCCCACAGAGGTCGGCTTGTCGTCCTGTCGGAACACCCGAATACGGATCACGGCTTCATCGCCGGGCTCGAGGTCAAGAGCTGCGCATACCTCCGGGTCATGGACTGACCGACGAATCACGCGGTGATCCGAGGAGGTCTCTCCGGGGGCGTAGCGACGGCCGTTCTTCTCCATCCGAGTCAGCCGGTCCGCACCGGTGATGACGATGGGGGACTTCGCTACGACCGTCCCCAGCGCGCCCCGAGAGGTGACCAGACCCTCACCCTTGAGGACGCCCAGCGCCCTGCTCACGGTCTTTGCCGCTACGCCGAACTGGTCGCGAATCTCGGAGACCGACGGCAGCGAGTCGCCCGGGGCGAGCTCCCCGCTCTTGATCTGCGTTCGGAAGTGGGCAGCGAGATCCGCGTACCCCTTCCCCTCCGGTGCCTTGAATGCCACGGCTTCTCCCTGTTTGTCGGAGCGCGGTACATCTCCGAAGGTACATCAATGACACCCCCAAGGTACATGCTTGCCCGCCAACAGTGCTTCATGTACCTTCATGGCGTCGGCAAGGTACACGAAGTACTGAACCGTAGATCAATCCGTACCTTCTCCCGGTAGCAGAACGGCCCCCGGTGTGTCCGCACCGAGGGCCGTACCGGGACCGCAGTCCCTCAGATCGCTGTGAAGGAGCGACCCATGAGGCACCGTACCGGCCCCTTACCTGGGGCGATCGCCCGACTGACCGACGAGGAGCGCCAGGCCCTGAGCCGCAAGGTTCAGGAGGCCAACAAGCGCAGCGAGCAGGGCCGCGGGGGTGGTCAGGGATGACCCGCACCGTGCTCGAGCGGTTCTCCGCTTCCCACCCGCGCGGCTCGTGGCCGGCCGAGGAGTTCGCCGCTGCCCGCCGTGCCGAGGGCACCCCCGCCGAGGTCGTCATGGATCTCCCGACGGACGCCTTCCTGGTCGTCCGCCCGGACACCGAGGAGGTCTCGGCATGAGCCGCGCTCTCTTCCTCTGCCTGGTCCTCCCGCTGCTCGTGGCGGAGTGCATCGCGCAGTTCGTGCTGCACGACCAGGAGCTGACCAACCTCACCGCGGTGCTCGCCCTGGGCGTCATCGCCGTCCGGTGGGCGCTCGGTCCGCAGCCGCCCGGGCGCTGACGGCTCCCTGTCGCCCCCGGAGGCCCGCACCGGCTCCGGGGACGGCAGAGGCCCGGACAGAGGCCCGCACCACCGCCCACGACCAACGATCAGACGGAGGTCTGACCATGGCTCCCACCAACGGCAGGCGACCGAGCAGCGCCGAGCAGGTCCGCAACTTCGCCCAGCACCAGGCGCAGCAGCCGTTCACCCGGCCGCCCGGGAACGGAGCGAGCGACAAGGGGTCGAAGAGCTTCACCGGGTTCGCCCCCTCGTTCGGGCTGAACGTCAACGTCCAGGCCAACGGGCGCGGCGGCGCGGGGGGCGGTGGGCAGCAGAACGGCGCGGCGGCCGGCGGGGGCCGTGGCGGCTCCCACTTCATCCTCGGGGAGCCCGAGTTCAACTCGGCTGAGGACGTGCGGAACTACTGCAACCACGTCCGCGCACTGATGATCCAGGCCGCCATCGAACTGGCCATGGCCTCCAAGATCCTGGAGGCCCGCCTGGCGCAGGCGCAGACGCTCCCCGGCGACAACGTCGTCCAGGCCCGCATGAGGGCCCGCAAGGTCGGCCGGAAGCTCAAGAAGGCCGCCGACGGGGCCACCGCCGCCGCGAAGTCGGCCGTCGGCGCCTACGGCGCGTTCACCCGCGAGTACGCCGACCTCATGCGTCCGCGCCCCCAGCGGTCCGCGACCACCAACCCGTTCAAGTTCTGAGAGGCGGCAGACCCATGGCCAGCAAGGACGTTCAGCAGCAGCAGGAAGACCGCCTCAACTCCGGTGGGTCCACCGGCATGCGCTCGTGGCTGTGGCACCGGGCCAAGCCGTACACCCCGCCGTGGCTCGTGGCCGGTGGCGTCGGCGCGGCCGGTTACGGCGCCAACGTGATGTGGGGCGAGTCGGCGTGGGCCGGGGTCGGCCTCACCCTCGCGTCGGTCGGGCTGACGGCCGCGACCTACTGGGCGGGGAAGGGCACCGGCCCCCAGCGCCGCCTCCACTCCGCCATCACGGTGGCGGCCGGGTCGGTGTGGCTCACGTCCGCCGCGCTGTCCGGCCCGCTCACCGGCCCGCTGCCCGACCTGTACGTGATGGGCGGCGCGACCCTCGCCCTGTCCTGGAACATCCGGCAGGTCATGCGCTCCGCGTCGGGCGAGACTTCCGGATCCGACTCCGACAAGGGGCTGCTGGAGAAGGTCGGGCTTGCCCGGACCAAGCTCCGGGACGTCCGCGTCGAGCCGAACCGGGTCACCGTGCCCTACGAGCTGCCCGCCGGGGAGCTCACGAACGACGACGTGACCAAGGTGATCCCGCGCATCGCGTCCGCCCTCGATGTGCCGGCCACCGCGATCCGTGTCCAGCACGACCCCGACTCCGCGCGGAAGGGGCAGTTCGTCATCGTGCCCGAGGACATGCTCAAGACCCCCACCGTGTGGCCCGGCCCGTCCGCCCCGGGTGAGTCCGTCGCCGTGCCCCTGCGCCTGGGCGTCTACGACGACGGCAGCGACCTGGTGCTGCCCCTGCTCGACGCCATCCACCTGCTCGTCATGGGGATGACCGGCTCCGGCAAGACCGAGGGCGCCGTCGACATCCTGCTGGAGATCCTGACCCGCACCGACGTGGCCGTCTGGTTGGCCGACGCCGCCAAGGCCGGGCAGGACTTCCAGCCGCTCGTCCCCGCGCTCGACTGGGCCGCGCTCGACACCCCGTCGGCCGGGGCCATGGTCGCCGCCGTCCAGGCCGTCATCCCCGCCCGCACCGCGTGGCTGCGTGACCACAGCTACCGGGCGTGGGAGCCCGCGGCCGCCAGGACGCAGACCAGCCGCAAGCACTCCTGCTCCAAGTCGGGCGCCTGCGGCTGCCCCGGAATGCCGTACCTGCTCGCCTGGTTCGAGGAGGCCGCCAAGCTGCTGCGGGAGCTGGGCGACGACGTGTTCACCGGCATCGCCCAGGAGGCCCGTTCCGCCGGCGTCTCCCTGGTCGTCTCCATGCAGCGCGCCTCCGGCTACCAGCTCTCCACCGACACCCGCGCGAGCCTCCCGGCCGCGCTGTGCTTCGGCGTGCGGGGCGACGACGCCGGGTTCGCCCTCCCTGAGGAGGTCCTGGACGCCGGGGCCAACCCCGCCGCCTGGGGCAACAAGCGCAAGGGGTACGTGTACCTGGTCAGCGCGGGGGTGGACGAGGACCTCTACGCGAACCCGGCCAGGACGTTCTGGACCGGCCCCCCGGCCGAGGGCAGTTACGAGCGCATGGCCCGGTACGTCGTCGAGCAGTTCGCGTCCGTGCGCGCCGAGCTCGACCCGGTGACGGCCGCCGCCGCCGAACGCGTCGCGGGCACGCTGTTCACCGGCCGCCACGAGCGCGCGGCCGGCGCCCCGCTCCCGGCCGCTGCCCCCGCGCTCACGGAGGAGCAGGAGTCCGCCCAGGAGGTCGCCGCGCTCGTCGACTCCGAGGACGCCGAGCTCGACGCGTCGGCCGAACTGCCGGCCGTCACCACCAACGCCGAGCTCCCGCAGGCGAAGCCGTCGACCGAGGAGGCCCTCGAGCTCCTCGAGGAGATGGTGCGGATGCTCGCCTCGGTCGGCCCCGGCACGGTCGCGGTTCGCGACGTGACCAAGTACCTCGACCGGATCGGCCGGGACCGCTCCTGGGTCTCCAAGGAGATGAAGCGGATGTCTGAGCAGGGCCTCCTGGCCGCGACCGGCGAGGCGGGCGTGTACCGCCTCATCCCGACCATGGCGGGCGTCTGATCCTCCCCGCACAGCCGCACACCCCCGCACAGCCGCACAGCGCGAATCCCCACGTCGGGCGGCGTGTGAATAGGGCCGCACACCGCCCCGCACACCCTCCGCACAGCCCAACCGCACAGCCCCCGCACACCGAACGACGACGGACCGCCCCGCAGCAACCGGGGCGGCCCGCCCGATGACCACGGAGGTAGAGCCCGTGACCACCGACCCGCAGCATCTCACCGACTCGGAGGCCTCCGCCGAGGCCCGCCGCCTGATCTCCGAGGCCTACCGGCCCGAGGCGCCGGCCGCGCCGGTCAGCTTCCGCGACCCCACCCCGGTCCCCGCGATCGGCACCACCCCGCCCGTCCCGCAGCCGGACTCCCGGATCGCCCCCCAGTGGGCCGTCGGGGTCGCCGTCGCCTCCCTCGGAGTTGGCGCCGGGGTCACCGGACTGGGCTGCGGAGCCTGGCTCGTTCTCCAGGGCTTGTCCTCCGTGACCCTCCTCGGGGTGCTCGCCATCGCGGCCCCGTTCGTCGGCATCGCCATGGTGGTCACCGCCGTTGGCGCTGCCGTGTCCAAGGCCCGCCGCTCGTCGACCACGAACGTCTACCAGGGAACCGTGATCAAGCGGACCGACATCACGTCGACCGCGCGCGGCATCGGCGCCCGCTCCCGGATCGAGGGCTGACCACGATGAAGCTCGACACACAGGCTCAAGTCGACGCTGCGGAGAAGGTCCTCCGCCTGTCCTGGGTCATCGTCGCCGGGGCCGTCCTGTACTCCGTCCTCACCGTCACCCCGCTCGTGCAGCGGGTGACCCCGCAGGGTTGGGAGCTGACGGCACCGATCCTGCCGATCGTCGTGGACGCCGCCGTGGTCATCGTCGTGCGGGTGGACGCCATCGTCGCCCGGCTCGACGGAGACGCCGGGTTCTGGCCGGCACTCCTGCGCTGGCTCACCGGCCTGATGACCCTGGCGCTCAACGTCGGGGACTCCGCGCTCAAGGGCGACCTGGTGGGCGTCGGCGTCCACGCGGTCGCGCCGATCCTGCTCATCGTCACCGCCGAAGCGGGCCTGAAATGGCGGCGCGCGATCACCACGGCGATTGAGCGGATCGAACGTGAGCACGCCGCCGAGCGTGAGCGTGAGCGGCAGGAGCTCCGTGAGCGCGAGGACCGTGAGCGGGCCGACCGTGAGCGCGAGCAGGAGGTCCGGCGGCTCGAGCGTGAGCGCCAGGAGGCCGCCGACCGTGAGCGCCGTGAGCAGGCCGCAGCCGAGCGTGAGCGCGAGCGTGAGCACGCCGCCCGGGTCGCCCGCGAGGAGCGTGAGCATGAGGCCGAGTTGGAGCGGCAGCGCGAGGAGCGGGCCGACGCCCGACGCCGTGAGGAGCAGGACCGTATCGAGCGTGAGCGCCGCGAGGAACGCGAACGCCAGGAGCAGGAGCGGCAGCAGCAGGAGGCCGCCCGCCAGGCCAAGGAGCGGGCACAGCAGGCCGAACGGGACCGGAAGGCAGCCGAGGCCCGCCGTACCGCTCCCGCTCCCGTGAGCGCCGCCGTGAGCACCCCCCGCCCGGCCGTGAGCGCGGCCGTGAGCACCGACGCTCACGAGACTGCTCACGAGACCGCGCCCACCGAGAAGATGAGCGAGTCCGCCGCCCGCCAGGCCGTCGCCGAGGCCGTCCGCGACGGACGCACACAGCGGCAGATTGCCGCGCTCACCGGATGGTCAACCGGCTGGGTCGCCAAGCGCGTCCAGGAGCTCGAGGAGGCCTCAGCGTGAGCACCCCCACGGAGGCCCTGGCCGCTCAGCACGCCGAGGTGAAAGCGGAGATCGCCCGCACCGACAACAAGACCGCGCTCCTCCTCGCGTTCGTCGGCGCCGTCCTGGCCGGCGCCTGGACCCTCGCCCGCGAACTGCCCATGAACCCCGCCGCGTACATCGCGGGCGCGGCCGGGGTCGTGCTCCTGGTCGTCGCCGCCGGCCAACTGCTCCGGTCGGTCCGCCCCAACCTGAACGGGGGCCACGGCTTCCCACTGTGGGCGACCCTCACCCCCGAGCAGATCACGGCCGCCGCCCGGGAACGCGACGTCGCCGCCGACATCGCGGGCCTGTCCCGCCTCGCCGTCACCAAGTTCACCTGCCTCCGCCTCGCGGTCGACCTGACCCGCGCCGGGGGCGCCCTGCTGCTCCTGTCCGCCGTGATCTCCCTGGGAGGCACCGCATGAGCCCGCGCCGGATCAAGCCCCGCACCCCCAAGCGCGTCCCCGAGCAGCCCGTGCCCGGTCAACTCGGCATCTTCGGCTCACCCGACCCGTGGCAGCCCACCGGCTGTGACTGCTGGCCGCCCGTCCCCCGCGGCTGCCACCACTGCAAGAACTGCGACACCTGCCAGGACTGCGGACGCTGCGCCGGTACCGGCTGCTCCTGCGCCTGCGACGACTGACCACACCGCCCCGAACCTCGAGCGCCCCGCCTCCCCTGGCGGGGCGCTCTGGCGTTCCTACTCCTCCTCCGAGACGTACCGCGCCCACCCCGGGGCCCGCACGGACGTCACCGGGGGAGGCATCCGGCGCCTTCCTCCTCGAGGTGGCGGAGGAACGGCCGGCGGTCCAGGAGGAGCCGGAACCGCAGGCGGGGACGGGGGCGAGCCATCGTCACGTGACGTTGCTCCCCCATCGGGTCCATCGTCACGTGACGTTCTTCCGCGCAGCACAGCGGCCGCTGCAGCAGCGGCCCGCGCCTCACGCACCCGCTCCTCGAGCTGCCGCTCCTCATACGCGCGCTGACGGCAGTTCCTCGAGCAGTACCGGCGCGGCTTGGTCCCCAGGGAGGCCGGCACCGTCCGTTCGCAGCTCCCCCGCGCGCACGGCGGTCCCGCTTCCTCACCGGGGGTGGGTGGTCTCTGGTCGCTCATGACGAGAGACCGTAGCCGCGGCTCCCTCGCACCGGGTGCACCGCCCCGGCCTCCGTGCCCGGTACGTCATCCCCGCGCCTGGTACGTCTCCGAGATGACGTACACCGACGAGCACCAGGAGCTCGACGCCGAATCGCCGTACACCTCTGGCACTTTTGCACCCCCGGCCGCAAGAACGGCCCAATCGGCCATCACTCGAGCCGTCCTCCCCGGCGGGCAACGTCATGGCGCGGGGGAGGAGTCACCCCCCAGCGGCAGACCGAGCACCCGTCGGGCGGGGCGTTGTACGGGCTCCTGCGGGTGCTGCTCCCGCTCGACTGCCTCCCGGCCGTCCTGCGGAACGGCGAGCCTCTCAACGGGCAGCAGGCGCGCCCCTGGCGCCTCCCCGGCCGGAGCGTTGGTGGTCGGTCCGGTGCCCAGCATTCGACGCGTCACGGGCTGATCTTGCCGCGCCCGAGATGGTGACCGACCGTCACCCCGGCCCCGTTCGCGCGTCCGTCGTGTCCGCTCGTGTCGCCTCATGACTGCTCTGACACCCGAAATCGCCCTGACCATAGGGTGTTACATCTATGCCCATAGATGTGTACAGTGAGGGTGTCGGCAGCCACCCGGGCAGCCGCGAAGGGGGAACGCCATGAACTCCGTCCCGACCGGACCCCTCGAGCGCGAGCCGCGCCCCGACATCGACCTCCCGCTCCCGGCCGGACCCGAGCAGGAGACCGCGCTCCGGGAGGTGCTCGCCGCGGCCGGCGTCGAGCTCGGGGCCTACGACGAGCGGATCATCCGGTGGCTGTCCGGGTGGGAGTGGTCGACCGTCGCCACCATCGCGTCGTGGGTGCAGCGCGCCGGTCAGGAGCAGGCCAAGTGAGCACGCCCCGCACCCCTGCGCTCCGCCTGGTCCTCGTTCGCCGCGTGTCGACCGCCGGCCAGGCAGTCGACGGGTACGGACTCGACGCCCAGGAGAAGGACTGCCGGAAGTGGGCGAAGGACACGACAGCCGCGGGCGTCCCGGTTCGCATCGTGCACATGGTCACGGACGGGGATGGCAAGGGCGGGAAGTCTGGCTCGAGCCTGCTCGACGAGCGCCCCGGGCTCATGGAGGCCGTGGAGTGGATCGCCGAGGGCAAGGCGGACGGGATCCTGGCGCCGAACCTGGACCGGCTCGCCCGTGAGCTCACCGTGCAGGAGGCCGTGCTGTCCTACGTGTGGGCACTGGCCGGCCGCGTGTTCACCGCCGACCACGGCGAGCACCTGGAGGACGACGCGTCCGACCCCATGCGCACCGCCATGCGGCAGATGCGCGGGGTTTTCCACCAGCTGGACCGCGGGCTCATCATCAAGCGCCTCACCGAGGGCCGACAGGCCAAGGGCGCCAAGGGCGGCTACGCCTACGGCGCGCCCCGGTTCGGGCAGAAGGTCGTCGACAACGAACTCACCGACGACGAGCGCGAGAACGAGATTGCCGAGACGTTCGAGTGCTGGCGCGACGAGGAAGGCCTCAGCATCCGGGCCATCTGCAACCGGGCCAACGAGCAGGAGCTCCGCAGCAAGCGCGGCGGGAAGTGGCACCCGACCACCGTTCAGCGGCTCCTGAGCCCGGAGGCCCGGGAGAAGGCACGGCAGCAGTCCGCCAAGGCCCGCGCCGAACGCAAGGAACTCCAGCGCCGCGAGCGCGCAGCACGCCTCCTCGCCCAGCGCTGACCACACGATCACTACCGCGCGAACCCACCAGGCCCGCAGTCATCCGGCTGCGGGCCTCCGTGTTGCCCAACCCCCACTGCCGAGCCAACACCAGGGGTTTCTGGACTTTCTGGACCGCTCAACGCGCGCACGCGCGTGGCCGCTGACCTGCGGGCAGGTACCGCCGTGGAACCCGTGAGACCGTCCTACGCGCGCGCGTCGCAGAGCAGCAGGGGGGCGTGGGTCGAATCTTCGGCAGCAGCCGCGGGCGACCCCAACGCACCTGTCGCCCGCTTTTTTGCGCGACTCACAGTCCGGCCCGGCATCCGGTTACGCGCCACCCCGCGCGCATGTAGCCATCGGCGCCGGCCGGGGAGGGGGAGTCGGAATCTCCAGACCGATTCGCCCAGGGCCCGGCGCGGTCAGCAGCGCGCGTGCGTGCTCAGAAAAACAACGGGGGGGTAGACCCTCGAGCTCCTGGGGGGCCGGAACGCCGGGGAGGTC
>NZ_JBIBHN010000061.1:0-10908 GCF_042957035.1 Streptomyces sp. NPDC008137
CCGAGCGTGGGGGAGTCGGCGACCGACGAGAACGCGGCAGATGTGCGTGCCAGGCCCCGCGTCTGCGGCGTGATCCAAACGACAGGCCCTAGTCCTGCCCTGGGACCGCCATCTCCCCGAGGAGCGCCCAGTCGTCCTGCGGAATCGTCGCGTTCACGATGCGCGGCGTCTCGGCCAGATGCGGCGGCAGCGTCTGCTGCGCGGCCTTGAAGTGCGCGGACTGCACATGCGCGGCCCCGGCCTCGTCGTCGCGGAAGGCCTCGACCAGGACGTACTCCGTCGGCTCTTCCACACTGCGCGACCAGTCGAACCACAGGCAGCCGGGCTCGGCGCGCGTCGCCCGGGTGAAGTCGCCGGCGATCTCGGGCCAGCGGTCGGCGTGCTCGGGACGGACCCGGAACTTGGCGGTGATGAAGATCATGGGATTCCCTTCGCTGATGTGCTGTCGGCGACACGATCGTACGAACCCGGCAGGTCGGCGACTCGACCGGGAGAGGCGCGGGCCGTCAGGAGGAGCGGGAGGGATGCACCGCTCCCTCCGTCATGGTCAGCGGAGCGCCGCTGCCACCCCAGCGCAGTGCGACGATCTCGGCGGCGACGGACACCGCCACCTCCTCGGGGGTACGAGCCCCGAGATCGAGGCCGACCGGTGAGCGCAGCCGGGACAGCTCGTGTTCCGTGAGCCCGGCCTCGGCCAGGCGCTCGGCCCGCTCGGCGTGGGTGCGGCGGCTGCCCATCGCCCCGATGTACGCGGCGGGCCGGCGCAGTGCCTCCTGGAGCAGCGGCACGTCGAACTTGGGGTCGTGGGTGAGGACGCAGATCACCGTGCGTTCGTCGGTGTCCGTGTCGCGCAGATAGCGGTGCGGCCACTGGGCGACCACCTCGACGCTCTCTGGGAAGCGCCGCGGCGTGGCGAATACGGGACGGGCGTCGCAGACCGTGACCCGGTAGCCGAGGAAGTCCCCGATGCGGGCCACGGCCGCGGCGTAGTCGATCGCGCCGAAGACCAGCATCCGCGGCGGCGGCGCGAAGGACTCCAGGAACACGCTGACGGAGTCCTCACGGCGCTGCCCCCGCGGCCCGTAGTGCCGCAGACCGGTGGCGCCCAGGGCCAGCTCGCCCCGGGCGTCGGCGGTGACGGCCGCGTCCAGCCCGCTCGCGCCGAGCGTGCCCGAGACCCGGTCCGGACGGACGGCGAGCGTGGCCCCGCGAGGCGCCGGGCCGCCGGTCACCGTGGCCAGGCTGACCGGCTCACCCGCGGTGACCGAGCCGACGACCGCACCGAAGGCGGGATCCCGCTCGGGCGTCACCGGGCGCACCAGCAGAGTGATCTCGCCGCCGCAGGTCAGACCGACGGCGAAGGCGTCCTCGTCGCTGTAGCCGAAGGTCTCGAGACGTGCCTCGCCGCTCGCCACGACGTCCCGCGCCAGCTCGAACACCGCGCCCTCGACACAGCCCCCGGACACACTCCCCACGACCTCATCTCCCGGGCCCACCGCCATGGCCGCGCCCGGGTCGCGCGGCGCGCTGCGGCTGACCTCGACGACCGTGGCGAGGCCGAACGGGAGCCGGGCCGCGTACCAACGGCCCAGCACCGGGAGGATGTCACGCACGATCCGCTCCTTCCGCGCACCCCACCGGGTACCCCGGCCGGGGTTAATTCCGTTGTGGCCCCTCGGGCCGGTCTGCTGCACTGCACGGGACAGCGACGTCACCGAGTCCCGAGGAGCAGCAGATGCGAACTGCGTTCATGTCCCCCCAGCCAGGAACGGACCTCTCTCCGAAGGACATGACGCTTCGTGCACGTGCTCAATCTTGGAATCCTCGCCCATGTCGACGCCGGTAAGACCAGCCTGACCGAGCGGCTGCTCCATTCGGCCGGGGTGATCGACGAGATCGGCAGCGTCGACGACGGGAACACCCGTACCGACACCCTCGCGCTGGAGCGGCGGCGCGGTATCACCATCAAGTCCGCCGTCGTCTCGTTCCCTCTCACCGGTGTGACGGTCAACCTGATCGACACCCCCGGCCACCCGGACTTCATCGCCGAGGTGGAGCGCGTGCTCGGCGTCCTGGACGGCGTCGTGCTCGTCGTCTCCGCCGTCGAAGGCGTGCAGGCGCAGACCCGGGTGCTGATGCGCACGCTCCAGCGGCTGCGCATCCCGACCCTGCTCTTCGTCAACAAGATCGACCGACGCGGCGCACGGTACGAGGAGGTGCTGCGGGCGCTCTCGGCCCGGCTGACACCCGCGATCGTGCCGATGGGAACCGCCACCGGCCTCGGCACCCGCCGGGCTCGCTTCACGCCCGGTCTCGGCTCCGCGGCGCTCGACGTCCTCGCCGGCCATGACGACACCCTGCTGTCCGCGTACGTCGAGAACACCGTCACGGACGCCCTGCTGCACGCCTCCCTGACAGCCCGGACCCGGGAGGCCCTGGTCCACCCCGTCTTCTTCGGCTCCGCCGCCACGGGCGCCGGTGTGGACGCCCTCCTGACGGGCATCGAGGAACTGCTCCCCCCGGCCGACGGGGACGCGGACGGGCCGGTCTCCGGGACGGTGTTCAAGGTCGAGCGGGGCCCGGCGGGGGAGAAGGCAGCCTACGCCCGGCTGTTCTCCGGCACCCTGCGCACCCGCGACCGGATCCCGTTCGGAACGGACGGCGCCGAAGGCCGGATCACCGCGATCAGCGTCTTCGGGCAGGGCACGGACACGCGGGGCGACGCCGTCGTGGCCGGGCAGATCGCCCGGCTCTGGGGCCTCGGCGACATCAGGATCGGCGACGCGATCGGCGAACCCCGCAAGGCGTACGAGCACTTCTTCGCCCCGCCCACCCTGGAGACCGTCGTCGTGCCGGGCCCGGACGTGAGCGGCGGCGCACTGCACCTCGCGCTCACCCAGCTCGCCGAACAGGACCCGCTGATCGGCCTGCGCCATGACGAACGGCGGCAGGAGACCTCCGTGTCCCTGTACGGCGAGGTCCAGAAGGAGGTCATCCAGGCCACCCTCGCCGAGGAGTACGGGCTCGGCGTCACCTTCCGCGAGACCACGCCGCTGTGCGTCGAACGGCTCGTCGGCACGGGACAGGCCGTGGAGTTCAACAAGAAGGACGCCAACCCCTTCCTCGCGACCGTCGGCCTGCGCGTCGACCCCGCACCGGTCGGCTCCGGCGTCGAATTCCGGCTGGAGGTGGAGCTGGGCGCCATGCCGTACGCCTTCTTCAAGGCCGTCGAGGACACCGTGCGCGAGACCCTCGACCAGGGACCGCACGGCTGGCGGATCCCCGACTGCGTGGTCACCATGACCCACAGCGGCTACTCGCCCCGGCAGAGCCACGCCCACCAGGGCTTCGACAAGAGCATGTCGAGCACCGGCGCCGACTTCCGCGGCCTGACCCCGCTGGTGCTCGTCGAAGCGCTGCGGCGGGCCGGGACCCGGGTCCACGAGCCGGTGCACCGCTTCCGCGTCGAGGCCCCGGCGGACACCCTCGGCGCGCTGCTGCCGGTGCTGGCCGCGCTCGGCGCCGTACCGCGGACGACCGAGACCCGGGGCCCGGGATGCGTCCTGGCGGGCACGGTGCCGGCGGCCCGGGTGCACGAGCTGGAGCAGCGGCTGCCGGGGCTCACCCGAGGCGAGGGCGAGCTGGAGAGCGTCTTCGACCACTACGCGCCGGTCACGCACGGCACGGTCCCGCGGCGCCCGCGCACCGACCACAACCCGCTGAACAGGAAGGAGTACTTGTTGAATGTGGCACGAAGAATGGCCGGATGACGTGTGCGAGCCGGCCGAGCGGGAACTTACTCCAGAGTCAGGGGTGTTGACGGTGTCCTGATATCGCCGGACTGTAGTGGACATGCCAACTATTCGGGTACGTCTCCTGGTTGTCCTGGCTGTCCTCTTCGGCTCGCTGACGGTGGCGGGCGTCCCGCCCGCCACCGCCGCGCCCCCTCCCGACTCGCTCTGGTTCGACGACCCGACCGTCACCGTGCGGGACGGCCGCTTCACCGACGCCTCCGGCCGCGAGATCGTGCTCCGCGGCTACAACGTCTCCGGCGAGACCAAGCTGGCGGAGAACGGCGGCCTGCCCTTCGCCTCGGTCGCCGACGCGAAGAAGTCCGCGACCGCCCTGCGCGCCCTCGGCGGCGGCAACACCGTCCGCTTCCTGCTCTCCTGGGCCTACGCCGAGCCCGAGCGCGGCAAGGTCGACACGGCCTACCTGGCCGCCGCCACCGACCAGATGCGGGCCTTCCTCGACGCCGGCATCCGCGTCTACCCCGACTTCCACCAGGACCTCTACTCCCGGCACCTCTTCGACGCCGACAGCTGGTACACCGGCGACGGCGCGCCCAAGTGGGCGGTGGACGCCGGCAACTACCCCGACGAGTCCTGCGGGATCTGCCTCTTCTGGGGGCAGAACATCACCCAGAACGAGGCCGTGAAGCGAGCCTCGTACGACTTCTGGCACAACGCGCACGGCGTGCAGGACGCCTTCCTCGCCACCGCCGAGAAGACCATGACGTACCTCCGGCAGCACCTCGGCACCGACCCCTTCAAGGGCGTCGTCGGCTTCGACCCCTACAACGAGCCGCACGCGGGCGTCTACGACTCCGGGCAGACCAGCCGCGCCTGGGAGAAGGACGTGCTGTGGCCGTTCTACGAGAGGTTCCGGGCCCGCATGGACGCGGCCGGCTGGCGGGACAAGCCCGCCCTCGTGGAGCCGAACCTCTTCTGGAACGCCAACCTCGACTTCCAGAAGCAGGAGGGCGGCCTGCTGGACGCCGGCACGCTCGGACCGCGCTATGTGTTCAACACCCACTTCTACGACCAGAAGGCCATCTCCGGCGTCTTCATGTGGGGCAAGGCGGCCGACGGCCAGTACGTCAACGACTTCCGCACCGTCCGGGACCGCGCGGCCGCCGCGCGGACCGCCGCCGTGGTCAGCGAGTTCGGGCACCCGCTGGCGGGCAATGTCTCCGACAAGGCGCCGACCGTCCTCAAGGGGATGTACCAGGCCCTCGACTCAATGCTGAAAGGGGCCGACTGGTGGTCCGACCCGGCCGCCTCGGGGCCCGTGCTCTCCGGATCGCAGTGGCAGTGGGACATCTACAACGGCCGCCACCGCGAGCTGATGAACGGCAACCCCGACAAGGTCCTCACCACCGGTGACGCCTGGAACGACGAGGACCTGTCCGCCGTCCGCCTCGACGACTCGGGCAAACCCGTGCTGCGCCAGGACGCCCGGCTCCTGGACCGCCTCTATCCGAGCGCCACGGCGGGAACGACCGTCGGCTTCACCTACGAGGACCGCTCCCGGGACGGTTCGACGACACTGACCTGGAACCCGGTGCCGAACTCGCTGCCCAACGTGCAACGGCTCGTGGGATCGGGGCAGTACGGACTGCTGCTGTGGCGCTCGGACGGCGGCTCGGCGCCCACCGAACTGCACCTGCCGGCGAGCTTCCCGACCTCGTCCACCACGGTCGTCTCCGACCTGGGCACGGCCCATGCCCCGCCGGCGTACACCTCGGCGACCCCGGTCGGCGTGGCGCGGGAGCCCGGCGGCACGGGAAGCCGCCGCCTCCTGCTCACCGCGCCCGACTCGGGCGTGCTGCACTACGCGCTGGTGACCAACGGGGCGACCGGCCCTTCGGCGGACCTGCTGAACGCGGCCCGCTCCGAACTCGCGGCATGGGCCGCGAGGGAGGCCGGCTAACCGGCCGGGCTCGTCCAGCCGGCCTCCACATGACCGAGCCGGACGCGCTGCGGGTGGTCTCCGACCGGCACGGACACGACCTTCTTCCCGGTGGCGAAGTCGATGGCCGTGACCTGGTCGGAGCCGCTCTCGGAGACCACGCAACTCCTGCCGTCACCGCTGACCGTGGCCCAGTAGGGCTTGGCGGCGGTGACGAGCGGGCCCTCCTGGAGGGTGGCGCGGTCGACGACCGTGGCGTAGTCGTCCATGGTGCCCGCGACGCAGAGCTTGCGGCCGTCCGGGCTCATCGAGAGGCCGTGGTGGCGGGAGTCGTTGACGAACGTGGTGCGGTCGTCGCTGGTCGCCGGGTTCTTCGGCAGGGTCTTGGTGCGGGTGATCTTGTCGGTGGCCAGGTCGTACTCGAAGAAGCCGTTGAAGAACGACACCTGGAAGTACAGCTTCGACTCGTCCGGCGAGAACACGGCCGGCCGGACCGCGTCCGAGTAGTCCTTGAGACCGATCGCGTCCAGGCGCTGGCGCATGTCGATGACCTTGACCTGCTGGTACGTGGTCGCGTCGATGACGGTGATGCGCCGGTCGCCCTTCGTCCAGTCCAGCCACGGGGCGTCGGTCTGCGTGTTCACCTCGCCGATCGACATGTTGTAGATGTACTTGCCGTCCTTGGTGAAGATGTTCTCGTGCGGCTTGTCCCCGGTGGCCGCCTTGCCGAGCTGTCTGCCGGTCTCGATGTCCAGCACGTGCACGGAGTTGCCGGTCGACGCCGACACCGCGACCCGCTTGCCGTCGGGGGAGATCGCCATGTGGTCGGCGCGGAAACCGGACACCGGGAAGCGCCAGTCGATCCGCCCGGAGGCGAGGTCGATCGAGACGACGTCGGCGAAGCTCGGCCGGGAGACCACCACCGACTTCCCGTCCGGCGTGGAGTACATGTCGTCGACGAACTGGTCGTGGCCCTCGCCGACGCTGTTGCGGATCGTCATGAAGGCGATCCACCGGATCGGATCGGCGTTGATCTCCGCCATCCGCTCGTCCTTGTCGGGGACGACGTCGATCCGGCCGACCTTCGCGAAGTCGCCGGTGGACCTGATGACATCGGCGGTGCCTTCCCAGTTGTTGCCCACGAACAGCACCTCGCGCAGCGCGGCGGAGGCGTCCGGGGCGTCCGCGTGGGCGGCGGTCGCGGGAAGGGTGAGAGTCAGGGCGAGGGCGGCGGTGACGGAGCAAACGTGCCGTCGTCGGAAGTCAGGCATGGCTGATCCCTCCTCTGGGGTGGGGTGAGGAATCTGAACACACGTGCTTTCAGAATGAACTTACTGAAAAGTAAGGATGGGGCGGCCTTCTCCACAAGAGCGCGTGCACGACAAAATCGGTGTTCGAACCACGAAGGGAGAGCCGGTGCCGGGCAGACTCAGAGCGCCGACCGGCCGCTACGGCGGCAAGACGGCCGAGGAGCGGCAGGCCGAGCGGCGCCGGCGGTTCCTCGACGCCGCGCTCCAGCTGTTCGGCGACACCCCCGGCTTCCGCTCCGCCACGGTCGCGGCACTCAGCGAGGCGGCCGGACTGTCCACCCGCCAGTTCTACGAGGAGTTCCGCACCCTCGAGGACGTGCTCGCCGCGCTGCATCTCCAGGTCAACGGCTGGGCCGAGACGGCGGTCCTGGAGGCCGCGGCCGCATCCGCCGAACTGCCGCTGGTCGAGCGCGCCACCGCGATCTTCCGCGCCTACGCGGGGAACCTCGCGGCCGATCCGCGCCGGATCCGCATCACCTTCGTCGAGATCATCGGCGTCAGCCCGCGCCTGGAGGAACAGCGGCTCGCCCGCCGGGCCGGCTGGGTGGACCTCATCTGTGCCGAGGCCGAAGCGGCCGCCGCGCGTGGGGAGGCCGCACCCCGCGACTACCGCCTGGCCGCGACGGGCTTCATCGGCAGCGTCAACGGGCTGCTGCACGACTGGAGCGCGGGGTGGGTGGACGCGACCCTGGACGAGGTGGTCGAGGAACTGGTCCGGCAGTTGCTGGGGATCCTGCGGCCGCCGGGATGGAGTCCCTCAGGCCGAGGTGCGTGACTCTGGAAGGGCCCGGGGGAAGGCCCGCCGGTAGTCGCCCGGCGACACCCCGAGGTGCTTGAGGAAGTGGTGCCGGAGGTTGTTGGCCGTGCCGAGGCCACTGAACTCACCGACCTTCTCGACCGGCAGGTCCGTCGACTCCAGCAGTGACCGGGCGCGCCCGAGCCGCTGGTCGAGGAGCCACTGAAGAGGAGTCGTCCCGGTGGCCGCCTGGAGGCGCCGGTAGAACGTACGCGGACTCATCGAGGCCCGCCGCGCCAGGTCGGCGACCGTCAGCGGCCGGTCGAGGTTCGCCCGCGCCCACTCCAGGACGGGAGCCAGCCCTTCGTCGTCGCTGGGCGGCACCGACAGCTCGATGAACTGCGCCTGCCCGCCCGGCCGGTGGGCGGGCACCACCATGCGGCGCGCCAGCTGGTTGGCGACGTGCGCGCCCAGATCGCGCCGCACCAGATGCAGACACAGGTCGAGGCCGGCGGTGAGCCCGGCGCTGGTGAGGACATCACCGTCGTCCACGTACAGCACCGACTCGTCGACCCGCACCTTCGGGTACCGCTCGGCCAGCCGGCCGGTGTGCATCCAGTGCGCGGTCGCGCGGCGGCCGTCGAGCAGCCCCGCCTCGGCGAGCGCGAACGCGCCGGTGCAGAGGGAGACCATGCGGGCACCCGCGTCATGGGCGCGCCGGAGGGCCTCGACCAGCCCCTCCGGCAGCGGCCTGCCCTCGTCGACGCAGGGGTCCGGCACCGAGGGCACGATCACCGTGTCCGCGTCCGCCAGGTCGTCGAGTCCGTAGCGGGTCCGCAGGGTCAGCCCGTGGCCCTCCGCACCCTCCCGCGCCCCCGCTCCCGTCCCGCAGAGCCACAGGTCGTACCAGGGATCGGCCAGATCCGGCTGCGGCTTGCCGAACACGGTGCAGGGGATGCTCAGTTCGTACAGGTCCCACGACGGGACCCCGATCTCCTCGGTCACGACCACGGCGACGGAACCAGCACTCATGCCCCGAAGCGTATGGCAGGAATTTGGTGGACACCGTCACCGCTGTCACTGTTCCCGGTCCTCGCGTCCTGCGAGCGTTGCCGTACGTGATCACGCATCACCTACGCACACCGCACGAGGAGTTGGGCATGAACACAGAACACCAGGCCGTCACCGTTCTCGGACTGGGCTCGATGGGCTCGGCCCTGGCCGCCGCGCTGCTGGACCGGGGCCACCCGACCACCGTCTGGAACCGCACCCCGGACAAGGCCCGGCCCCTGGTGGAGCGTGGCGCCCGCCTGGCCGCCACGCCCCAGGAGGCGGTCGCCGCCTCCTCGCTGATCATCGCCTGCGTGCTGGACTACGAGGTGCTGTACACGGTCCTCGACCCGGCCGCGGGCGGCCTCGACGGCAGAACCCTGGTCAACCTCACCTCCGGCTCTCCCGAGCAGGCCCATGAGGCCGCCGAGTGGGCCCGGTCCCATGGGGTCGATTACCTCGACGGCGCCATCATGACCACCCCGCCCGGTGTCGGCGATCCCGCCATGATGTTCCTGTACAGCGGCTCCCCGCAGGTCTTCGAGACCCATCGCCCCACGCTGGCGGCCCTCGGCGACCCCCTCCACCTCGGCACCGATCCCGGCCTCGCCTCCCTCTATGACGCCGCGCTGCTCGGCCTGATGTGGTCCACCATGACCGGCTGGCTGCACGGCACCGCGCTGGTCGGCGCCGAGGGGACGCCCGCCGCCGACTTCACCCCCGTCGCCACCCGCTGGCTGACCGCCGTGGCGGGCTTCCTCACCACCTACGCGCCCCAGGTGGACGCGGGCCGCTACCCGGGCGACGACGCCACCGTCGACGTACAGATCGCGGCCATCGGCCACCTCATCCACGCGGCGGCGGCCCGGGGCATCGACAACGCGCTGCCCGAACTGCTGAAGGCGGCCATGGAGAAGGCCGCCGCATCGGGCCATGGACAGGACAGCTACGCCAGCCTCATCGAGGTACTGCGCCCCGCGACGAGGGACTGAGCGGGCTACCCCGACGACCCCAGCACCACGAGGTTCACGGCCACCACCAGCGCGACTCCCAGCAGGAAGGCGGCCAGCAGCCGTGTGCGGAGCCCGCGGTACACCGCCTCGTACTCGCCCCGCAGTTCCTCCCCCCGGCGTGCCGTCCGCTGCCAGGAGGCCCGGGTGAGGGCGAGGTGCTCCGCGGCGAACAGCCGCTCCACCTCCCGGCGTTGAGTCTCGGGCAGCCAGTCGAGCCCGGAGGCGAAGCGCGCGGCGGCCGTGCGGGCCTCCTCGCGAGCGGCGGCGGCGAGCAGGTGACCTTCGACCTCGTGGTGGAACGCCCGCAGGTCCGCGGGGAGACCCTCCATCGCGGTCATCGGAGCGTCAGCTCCCTCTCCGTCGCGGCGACGTCCGTGTGATGCAGGTCGAACGCCGGGGACTCGCTTCGGATCCGGGGGAGGGCGGCGAAGTTGTGGCGGGGCGGCGGGCAGGAGGTGGCCCACTCCAGGGAACGGCCGTAGCCCCAGGGGTCGTCGGCCGTGACCCGCTCGCCGTACTTCGCCGTCCTCCAGACGTTGTAGAAGAACGGCAGCATCGACATGCCGAGCAGGAACGTGGAGATGCTCGACACCGTGTTCAGTGTCGTCAGGCCCTCCACCGCCAGATAGTCGGGGATCCGCCGCTGCATGCCCTCCGCGCCGAGCCAGTGCTGGACCAGGAACGTGCCGTGGAAGCCGATGAACAGCGTCCAGAAGGTGATCTTGCCGAGGCGCTCGTCCAGCATCTTGCCGGTGAACTTCGGCCACCAGAAGTGGAAGCCGGAGAACATCGCGAACACGACCGTGCCGAAGATCACGTAGTGGAAGTGGGCCACCACGAAGTACGTGTCGGAGACGTGGAAGTCGATCGGCGGCGAGGCCAGCAGCACCCCCGTCAGCCCGCCGAACACGAACGTGATCAGAAAGCCCATGGCCCACAACATCGGTGTCTCGAAGGACAGGCTTCCGCGCCACATCGTTCCGACCCAGTTGAAGAACTTCACACCGGTCGGGACCGCGATCAGGAAGGTCATGAAGGAGAAGAACGGCAGCAGCACACCGCCGGTGACGTACATGTGGTGGGCCCACACCGTCACGGACAGACCCGC
>NZ_JBIBHN010000062.1:0-10120 GCF_042957035.1 Streptomyces sp. NPDC008137
GTCCGCCCGCAGCGGTTGTCGCGTCAACGAACAGTCAGTCGGCGTGAGACCCCATCGCGACGTTCCGAGGACGGACACCCCCCGACACGGCCCCGACCCCCCACCCACGCAAGGCGCTACGCGCCCTCCGTCAACCCCGCCACCAGCTCATCAGCCGCCCGATAAGGATCCAGCTCCCCGGCCACGATCCGCTCGGCCAGCGCCCCCAGCCGCCGGTCGCCGTGCAGATCCCCGATCCGCTCCCGCAGCGCCGTCACAGCGATCGTCTCGACCTCACGGGCAGCCCGCGCGGCCCTCCGCTCCGCCAGCACCCCCCGCTCCTCCATCCAGGCCCGGTGCTTCTCCAGCGCCTCGACGACCTCGTCCATGCCCTCCCCGCGCGCGGCGACCGTCTTCACGATCGGCGGTCGCCAGTCACCCGGCCCCCGGGACTCCCCGAGCCCCAGCATGTGGTTCAGCTCGCGAGCCGTCGCATCGGCCCCGTCCCGGTCGGCCTTGTTCACGACGTACACGTCACCGATCTCCAGGATCCCGGCCTTGGCCGCCTGAATACCGTCCCCCATCCCCGGCGCCAGCAGCACCACGGACGTGTCCGCCTGCGAGGCGATCTCGACCTCGGACTGCCCGACCCCCACCGTCTCGACGAGGATCACGTCACAGCCCGCCGCGTCCAGCACCCGAATGGCCTGCGGCGCCGCCCACGCGAGCCCGCCCAGATGCCCCCGCGTCGCCATCGAACGGATGTACACCCCGGGATCCGACGCGTGGTCCGACATCCGCACCCGGTCCCCGAGCAGGGCCCCGCCCGAGAACGGGGACGACGGGTCGACGGCGAGCACGCCGACCCGCTTCCCCTGCTTGCGATACGCCGTCACCAGCGCCGACGTGGACGTGGACTTGCCGACTCCGGGCGACCCGGTCAGCCCCACCACGTACGCCCCGCCCGTCAGCGGCGCCAGCGCCGCCATGACCTCCCGCAGCTGCGGGGACGCCCCCTCCACCAGGGAGATCAACCGGGCCACGGCCCGCGGCCGGCCCTCCCTGGCCTGGGCGACCAGCGTGGAGACGTCCTGCATCACAGCTCCGTTCATGTCCTGAGGGCGAAGGCGAAGGCGAAGCGCCGAAAAACCGCCGCTCAGCCCTTCGGTACCCGCACGATCAGCGCGTCACCCTGACCACCGCCACCGCACAGCGCCGCCGCACCCACGCCACCACCCCGCCGCTTCAGCTCCAGCGCCAGGTGCAGCACGAGACGTGCGCCGGACATCCCGATCGGGTGCCCCAGGGCGATCGCGCCGCCGTTGACGTTCACCTTTTCGGTGGACACCCCGAGGTCCTTCATCGACTGCACGGCCACCGCCGCGAACGCCTCGTTGATCTCGACGAGATCGAGATCCTCGACGCCCAGCCCCTCCTTCTTCAGCGCGTGCAGGATCGCGTTGGACGGCTGGGACTGCAGCGAGTTGTCCGGCCCGGCCACGTTCCCGTGGGCGCCGATCTCGGCGATCCACTCCAGGCCCAGCTCCTGCGCCTTGGCCTTGCTCATCACCACGACGGCCGCCGCACCGTCGGAGATCTGCGACGCCGAACCGGCGGTGATCGTGCCGTCCTTGGCGAACGCCGGACGCAGCTTCCCGAGGGACTCGGCGGTGGTGTCGCCCCGGATCCCCTCGTCCTTGCTGAACAGCACCGGGTCGCCCTTGCGCTGCGGGATCTCGACGGGCGTGATCTCGGCGTCGAACAGGCCGTTCTTCTGCGCGGCGGCGGCCCGCTGGTGCGACTGCGCGGCGATCTCGTCCTGCTCGGCCCGGCCGATGCCCAGCCGGGTGTTGTGCTTCTCCGTCGACTCGCCCATGGCGACGTTCTCGAAGGAGTCGGTGAGCCCGTCGTACGCCATGGCGTCGATCATCTCGACGGCGCCGTACTTGAAGCCCTCACGGGACTTGGGCAGCAGGTGCGGGGCGTTGGTCATGGACTCCTGACCGCCCGCGACGACCACGTCGAACTCACCCGCTCGGATGAGCTGGTCGGCGAGCGCGATCGCGTCGAGGCCGGACAGACACACCTTGTTGATGGTCAGCGCCGGCACGTTCATCGGGATGCCGGCCTTGACCGCGGCCTGGCGTGCCGGGATCTGCCCCGCCCCGGCCTGGAGCACCTGCCCCATGATCACGTACTGCACCTGGTCGCCGCCGATCCCCGCACGGTCGAGGGCGGCCTTGATCGCGAAGCCGCCGAGGTCGGCCCCGGAGAAGGACTTGAGCGATCCGAGCAACCGTCCCATGGGCGTACGCGCGCCCGCGACGATCACCGAGCCGGCCGCTCCAGAAGTTCCAGAAGACATGAGCTGCGATCCCCTTACCGGCTGCACAGCCGAGGAGTGAACGAGGGTTTACTTCGAATGTACTGAGTGGCACTCCGTGCCGTCATCGGGCCGTCGGTGTGATCGCGCGCACGTTGCGTAACCACCTCCGGAGCGCTGCACTGAATTCATGCTGACGCGAATCGACCACATCGGAATCGCCTGTTTCGACCTCGACAAGACCGTCGAGTTCTACCGTGCCACCTACGGCTTCGAGGTGTTCCACTCCGAGGTCAACGAGGAGCAGGGCGTGCGCGAGGCCATGCTCAAGATCAACGATACGTCCGACGGCGGCGCCTCGTACCTGCAGCTTCTCGAACCCACCCGCCCGGACTCCACCGTCGCGAAGTGGCTCGACAAGAACGGCGAGGGCGTCCACCACATCGCTTTCGGTACGGCGGATGTGGACGGGGACGCCGCGGAGATCAAGGACAAGGGCGTACGCGTGCTGTACGAAGAGCCGCGACGCGGTTCCATGGGGTCACGGATCACCTTCCTGCACCCCAAGGACTGTCATGGCGTACTGACAGAACTGGTCACTTCGGCGCCTGTTGAGTCACCTGAGCACTGACCCTCGTACATAAGGGCCGGTAGGGTTGGGTGCGGTCACCGCTCAGTCTGCGGCGACCGCATTCCGGGGTCCGGGTTTCGGGGGACGAGCGTCGGGGCAGCAGCCCATGCTCCGCCGATGATCTGACACCATTCCCCGGGGGCCCCGTTCGGCGGTTGGACGGAGCTCGTTTGGAGAGAGTTGCGACCAGGGGACGGATGGGACCGCGCAGTGCGGGGCTACGAGAGCCAGGAGCGAGAGCCGGCGGCTGACGTCGACCACCTCTCTCGGTTCGAAGCCGAGATGAAGCGGCTGAAGACCGAGCGGGAAAAGGCGATCCAGCACGCCGAGGACCTCGGCTACCAGGTCGAGGTGCTGCGTGCGAAGCTGCACGAGGCACGGCGCACCATCATGTCCCGGCCCTCCTTCGAGGGGGGCGACATCGGCTGGCAGGCCGAGCAGTTGCTGCGCAACGCTCAGATGCAGGCCGACCAGATCCGGACGGACGCCGACCGTGAGCTGAGCGAGGCGCGGGCGCAGACCCAGCGGATCCTCCAGGAGCACGCCGAGCAGGCGGCCCGGCTCCAGTCGGAGCTGCACCAGGAGGCGGTGACCCGCCGCCAGCAGCTCGACCAGGAACTGGCGGAGCGCCGCCAGACGGTCGAGTCGCACGTCAACGAGAACGTGGCCTGGGCCGAGCAGCTGCGGGCCCGTACCGAGCAGCAGGCCCGGCGCCTGCTGGAGGAGTCCCGGGCCGAGGCCGAGCAGGCCATGGCCACGGCCCGCGCGGAGGCCGAGCGGCTGGCCGACGAGGCCCGGCAGCGGCTGACGAGCGCGGCCGAGGAGGCCCGGGCCGAGGCCGAGCAGATCCTTCGGCGTGCCCGCACGGACGCCGAGCGGCTGCTGAACGCCGCTTCCTCGCAGGCCCAGGAGGCCACGGACCACGCCGAGCAGCTGCGGACGTCCACCGCCACCGAGTCGGAGTCCGCGCGCCGTGAGGCCACGGAGCTGAGCAAGGCCGCCGAGCAGCGGATGGCCGAGGCCGAGGAGGCGCTGCGCAAGGCGCAGGCCGAGGCGGAGAAGCTGGTCACGGAGGCCAAGGAGGCCGCCGCCAAGGCCCTGTCGAGTGCCGAGTCCGCGAACGAGACGCGGACGCGCACCGCCCGGGAGCAGGTCGCCCGGCTGGTCGAGGAGGCCACGAAGGAGGCCGAGAACGCCAAGTCCGAGGCCGAGCAGCTCGTCGCCGACGCCCGCGCCGAGGCCGAGAAGATCGTCGCGGAGGCCTCGGAGAAGGCCCGTACGTCCACCGCCGAGGAGACCGCGACCCAGCTGTCCAAGGCGGCCAGGACCGCCGAGGAGGTCCTCAACAAGGCGTCCGAGGACGCCAAGAAGACCACCAAGGCCGCGGCCGAGGAGGCCGAGCGGATCCGCTCGGAGGCCGAGGCCGAGGCGGACCGGCTGCGCGCCGAGGCGCACGACATCGCCGAGCAGCTCAAGGGCACGGCGAAGGACGACACCAAGGAGTACCGCGCCAAGACGGTCGAGCTGCAGGAGGAGGCCCGCCGGCTGCGGGGCGACGCCGAGCAGCTGCGGGCGGACGCCGTCGAGGAGGGCGAGAAGATCCGCGCCGAGGCCCGCAAGGAGGCCGTGGCGCAGATCGAGGAGGCGGCGAGGTCCGCCGAGGAGCTGCTCGCCAAGGCCAAGGCGGACGCGGACGAGCTGCGCACGAACGCCCAGGGTGACAGCGAGAAGGTCCGCACCGAGGCCATCGAGCGGGCGACGACCCTGCGCCGGCAGGCCGAGGAGACCCTGCAGCGCACCCGGCAGGAGGCCGAGCGGCACCGCGAGGAGGTCATCGAGCAGGCCGAAAGCCTCAAGGCGGAGGCCGAGCGCGCGGCGGTGGAGCTGCACGAGGAGACCGAGCGCGCCATAGAGGCTCGCCGCGCGGAGGCCGCCGAGGAGCTGACGCGGCTCCAGACGGAGGCTGAGGAGCGGCTGACGGCCGCCGAGCAGGCGCTGTCGGACGCCCGTGAGGAGGCGGCGCGGATCCGCCGGGAGGCCGCCGAGGAGAACGAGCGGCTGCGCGAGGAGGCCGCCGAGCGGATCCGTACGCTCCGGCAGCAGGCCGAGACGGAGGCCGAGCGGCTGCGCGACGAGGCCGCTGCCGACGCGTCCGCCTCGCGTGCCGAGGGCGAGGCCGTCGCCGTACGGCTGCGCTCGGAGGCTTCGAACGAGGCCGAGCGGCTGAAGTCGGAGGCGCAGGAGAGCGCCGATCGGATGCGCGCGGAGGCCCAGGCCGCCGCCGAGCGCATCGGCACGGAGGCGTCCGAGACGCTGGCCGCCGCCCAGGAGGAGGCCAACCGCCGGCGCCGCGAGGCCGAGGAGCTTCTCGGCAGCGCCCGGCAGGAGGCCGACCAGGAGCGCGAGCGGGCCCGCGAGCAGAGCGAGGAGCTGCTGGCCTCGGCGCGCAAGCGCGTGGAGGAGGCGCAGGCCGAGGCCGTACGGCTGGTCGAGGAAGCCGACCGGCGGGCCACGGAGATGGTGTCGGCCGCCGAGCAGCACGCCCAGCAGGTACGGGACTCCGTCGCGGGGCTGCACGAGCAGGCCCAGGACGAGATCGCCGGGCTGCGCAGCGCCGCCGAGCACGTCGCGGACCGGACGCGGCGCGAGGCTCAGGAGGAGGCGGACCGGGTCCGTACCGACGCCTACGCGGAGCGGGAGCGGGCGAGCGAGGACGCCGGCCGGCTGCGGCGCGAGGCGCACGAGGAGACCGAGGCCGCCAAGGCGCTCGCCGAGCGCACGATGTCCGAGGCGATCACGGAGGCGGAGCGCATCCGCGCGGAGGTCGCCGAGCACGCCCAGCGGGCGCGCACGGAGGCGTCGGACGCCATCGCCGAGGCCGAGCAGAACGCCTCGCGCACCCGGGCGGACGCCCGTGAGGACGCCAACCGCATCCGGTCGGACGCGGCGACTCAGGCGGACACCCTCATCACCGAGGCGCGCAACGAGGCGGAGCGGCTCACCACCGAGACGGTCGCGGAGACGGACCGGCTGCGGATGGAGACGGTCGCCGAGGCCGAGCGGGTCCGCACCGAATCGCTGAACGAGGCCGAGCGGGTCCGGTCCGAGGCGGTCGCCAAGGCCGACCAGCTGGTCGGGGAGGCCACCGGCGAGGCGGAGCGGCTGCGGGCCGAGGCCGCCGAGACGGTCGGCTCGGCGCAGCAGCACGCCGAGCGGGTGCGCAGCGAGGCCGGGCGGGTCAAGGCCGACGCGGAGGCGGAGGCGGAGCGGCTCGTCGCCACCGCGCGCGAGGAGGCCGACCGCACCCTGGACGAGGCCCGCAAGGACGCCAACAAGCGGCGCTCCGAGGCGGCCGAGCAGGTCGACAAGCTCATCACGGAGACCACGGCCGAGGCCGACAAGCTGCTGAGCGAGGCGCAGCAGCAGGCGCACAAGACCACCGCGGAGGCCGAGTCGCAGGCCGACACGATGGTGGGCGCGGCCCGCACGGAGGCCGACCGGCTGGTGTCCGAGGCCACGGTCGAGGGCAACTCGCTGGTGGAGAAGGCCCGCACGGACGCGGACGAGCTGCTGGTCGGCGCGCGTCGGGACGCCACGCAGATCAGGGAGCGCGCCGAGGAGCTGCGCGACCGCATCACGGGTGAGATCGAGGAGCTGCACGAGCGGGCCCGCCGGGAGTCGGCCGAGACGATGAAGTCGGCGGGCGACCGCTGCGACGCGCTCGTCAAGGCCGCCGAGGAGCAGCTCGCCAAGGCGCAGGCGAAGTCGAAGGAGATCGTCTCGGAGGCCAACTCCGAGGCGGGCAAGGTCCGTATCGCCGCGGTGAAGAAGGCCGAGGGGCTGCTCAAGGAGGCCGAGCAGAAGAAGTCCACGCTGGTCCGGGAGGCCGAGGAGCTCAAGGCCGAGGCGATCCGCGAGGCCAAGCGCACGGTCGAGGAGGGCAAGCGCGAGCTGGAGGTCCTGGTCCGCCGCCGCGAGGACATCAACGCGGAGATCTCCCGGGTCCAGGACGTCCTGGAGGCGCTGGAGTCCTTCGAGGCCCCGGCCGGTGGCAAGGACAACGGGGTCAAGGCGGGCGCGACGGTCGGCGCACCCCGTTCGGGTGGCAAGTCCTCGGAGAGCTAGGGCGTTCGGGCGGCCCGTGACACCCTGGGCGGGAGGCCGATTCCGGGGCCATCCGGGGGCTTTGACCAAGTTTTGGCAAGCCCTCTGCGGCTCAGCCACCCAAAAGGGGTCTCATTTTCCAGATCAAACGCGCATCCGCTCGATGACACACCGTTTCGGCCCCTAGGATTCCACCTATCACCTCACCGGTCTCATTCGACAGGAACCCCATGAGCGACACTTCCCCCTACGGCTTCGAGCTTGTGCGGCGTGGATACGACCGCGCTCAGGTGGACGAACGTATCTCCAAGCTCGTCTCCGACCGTGACAGCGCTCTCGCCCGCATCACCGCTCTGGAAAAGCGCATCGAAGAGCTCCACCTCGAGACGCAGAACGCCCAGGCCCAGGTCACCGACGCCGAGCCGTCGTACGCGGGTCTCGGTGCGCGGGTGGAGAAGATTCTCCGCCTCGCCGAGGAAGAGGCGAAGGACCTGCGCGAGGAGGCCCGGCGCGCGGCCGAGCAGCACCGTGAGCTCGCCGAGTCGGCGGCCCAGCAGGTGCGCAACGACGCCGAGGCGTACTCCGCGGATCGCAAGGCCAAGGCCGAGGACGAGGGCCTGCGGATCGTCGAGAAGGCCAAGAGTGACGCCTCCCAGCTGCGTTCCGAGGCGCAGAAGGACGCGCAGTCCAAGCGTGAGGAGGCGGACGCCCTCTTCGAGGAGACCCGCGCCAAGGCCGCGCAGGCCGCCGCGGACTTCGAGACGAACCTCGCCAAGCGCCGCGAGCAGTCCGAGCGCGACCTGGCGTCGCGTCAGGCCAAGGCCGAGAAGCGCCTCGCCGAGATCGAGCACCGCGCCGAGCAGCTGCGCCTGGAGGCGGAGAAGCTGCGCACGGACGCCGAGCGCCGCGCCCGCCAGACGGTGGAGACGGCTCAGCGCCAGGCCGAGGACATCGTGGCCGACGCCAACGCCAAGGCCGACCGCATCCGTTCGGAATCCGAGCGCGAGCTGGCCGCCCTCACCAACCGCCGCGACAGCATCAACGCCCAGCTGACGAACGTCCGCGAGATGCTCGCGACGCTGACGGGCGCCGCGGTGGCCGCCGCCGGTACGCCGGCCGAGGACGAGCCGATCTCCCGTGGGGTCCCGGCCCAGCAGTCCCGGTAACACGCGGGCATACGGAGCCTGAATCTCCGCAAAGCCCTCTGCCGCTCGGGTGGCAGAGGGCTTTGTCGCGTTCTAGCGTGGCGGCATGATTGAGCTCGAGGGGCTGACCAAGCGTTACGGCGAGAAGGTGGCGGTCAACAACCTGTCCTTCACTGTCAGACCAGGTATCGTCACCGGCTTTCTCGGGCCCAACGGCGCGGGGAAGTCCACGACCATGCGGATGATCCTCGGCCTCGACCACCCCACCGCCGGCGACGTCCGTATCGACGGCAAGCACTACCAGCAGCTCAAGGATCCGCTGACGTACATCGGCGCCCTGCTGGAGGCCAAGGCCTGGCACGGCGGGCGCACCGCCTACAACCACCTGCTGTGTCTCGCGCAGAGCAATGGCATTCCGCGCGGCCGGGTGGGTGAAGTACTGGAGACGGTCGGGCTGACGGCGGTCGCGAAGAAGAAGACCAAGGGCTTCTCGATGGGCATGGGGCAGCGGCTCGGTATCGCGGCCGCACTGCTCGGCGACCCTCGGATCCTGATGTTCGACGAGCCGGTCAACGGCCTCGACCCCGAGGGCATCCACTGGATCCGCACCCTGATGAAGTCGCTGGCCGCGCAGGGCCGGACCGTGTTCGTCTCCTCCCATCTGATGAGCGAGATGGCCCTGACGGCCGAGCACCTCGTCGTCATCGGCCAGGGGCGGCTGCTCGCGGACACCTCCATGGCCGACTTCATCGCGCGCAACTCACGGTCGTACGTCCGGGTCCGCAGCCCGCAGCGGGAGCGGCTGCTCGATGTGCTGCATCAGGCCGGGATCGTGGCCGTGGAGAGCGGCGAGGGGGTGCTCGAGGTGGACGGCGGCAAGGCCGAGCACGTCGGTGAGCTGGCGGCGCAGCACGGGCTGACGCTGCACGAGCTGAGCCCGCAACAGGCCTCGCTGGAGGAGGCTTTCATGCAGCTGACCGCGGAGTCGGTGGAGTACCACGCACACAGCGAGACAAGCCCGCAGCCGCCACAGCAGCAGCAGTGGGGCGACGGCTGGAAGAGGGGCTGAGCATGGCTACGACCCAGGTCGTACGGTCGGAGTGGACCAAGATCCGGTCAGTGGCGTCCACGGTGTGGACGCTCTCGCTCGTGGTGGTCGTGACGGTCGCCCTCGGCATGCTGATCTCGGCGCTGTCGAAGAACGAGTTCGACAGCATGAACGCGCGGGACCGGGCTGAGTTCGATCCGACGTTCATCAGTTTCGCGGGGATGAGCCTCGGCCAGCTCGCGATGATCGTGTTCGGCGTGCTGGTGGTGTCGAACGAGTACAGCACCGGCATGATCCGTACCTCGCTGGCCGCCGTGCCGCAGCGCGGCTCCTTCCTGTTCAGCAAGATCGCGGTGGCGAGCGGCCTCGCCCTGCTGGTCGGGCTCGTCACCAGCTTCGCCGCGTTCTTCCTGGGGCAGGCGATGCTCGGCGGGCACCGGGCGGAGATCGGGGACACGGGTGTACTGCGGGCCGTGTTCGGCGGTGGCCTCTACATGGCCCTGATCGCGATGTTCTCCATGGGCGTCGCCGCGATGCTGCGCTCGCCGATGCTGTCGCTGGGCATCCTGATGCCGTTCTTCTTCCTGATCTCCAACATCCTCGGCAATGTGGACGCGACGAAGAAGGTCGGCCAGTTCCTGCCCGACCAGGCCGGCAGCAAGATCATGCAGGTGGTCACGCCGATCGACGACGACACCCCGTACGGGCCCTGGGGCGGCCTCGGGATCATGGGGCTGTGGGTGCTCGTCGCCCTGATCGGCGGGTACGTGCTGCTGAAGAAGCGCGACGCCTAGCTGTATTGATCACGAGCGTTGTTAACGCCAGACGGGCTTGATCACGGCGAAGGCCTCCGTGTGTGGTGGAGGTGTCGAATCTTCACCGCACGGAGG
>NZ_JBIBHN010000063.1:0-10024 GCF_042957035.1 Streptomyces sp. NPDC008137
GCCGAGCGTGGGGGAGTCGGCGACCGACGAGAACGCGGCAGATGTGCGTGCCAGGCCCCGCGTCTGCGGCGTGATCCAAACGACAGGCCCTAGCTTTCGGGGCGTGCTGACAGCCCTCGGCGCGCGCTGATGCGTGAGGGGTGTTCCCGGTCGGGAACACCCCTCACGCATGAAGGCCAGGCGGCCTGCGGAACGACAAGCGGCTAATCGTTCTTCAGCACGAACGACGTCTGCACCTTCGCATAGCCAGGGGCCTTGGCTTCCACCAGGTACGTGCCCGCCCCGGCCGAGCCCGAGGGAGGCGTGGCGCACTCGGGGGCGCTGGGCTTGCGGTCCCACTTCAGGGCGTAGGTGATGCCGCTGCCCGCGGGAACGCGGTACAGCCGGCTCCCGGCGACCCCCCTGGGGCAGTCCTTGGAGGACCAGTAGTCGTCGTCGGCGCTCGCCTCGGTGATGGTGAACACGGCGTTCTTCGGCCCGAGATCGATCTTGCAGTCGTGGCCGGAGACGTTTCGCGCGGTCAGCAGGAACGTGGGCGTCTGCTCGGGGTCGTAGCTGTTGTGCTGGCTGCGCAGGCTGAACTTGACCATGCTCGCGGTGCAGTTGGGCAGCATGGAACCGGCCGGCAGCGTGTCGCCCGCGCCGACGCCGCCCACCGTGGTACCACCGTCGTAGCCGCCGGCACCGCCCGACCCCGCCGAACCGCCTGACCCCTCGGACCCTCCGGAGCCGGAACCGCCGCCGGAGCCCGTGCCGGTACCGTCCCCGGCTCCGCCGCCCGAGCCGTCACCGGAACCGCCGCCGGACCCTGCCCCGGACCCGGACGACGAGCCGCCGGAGCCCTCGTCGCCCGACTCGTCGCGTCCACCGGGCGCTTGGCTGATCGCCGGGCCCGAGTTCGACGGGCCGGGAGTGATGGAGGGCGCGGGATTCTTGCCGTTGGCGCCGTTGTCGCGGTCCTTGCCGCTATCGCCGCCCATGGTCACGAGCCAGGTGGTCAGCAGCGCCAACAGGGCAGCCACGGACACCAGTACGACCCTCCGTCGCCAGTAGATGGAGGAGGGAAGCGGCCCGACCGGATTGCGCAGAGATCCCACGGCGCAAACCTTACGAGAGATCGGAGCGTTAGCCGGTCCCACCCGCCGCTCAGGCCCACAACTTTTCCGGATCATCATGCCGGAAGGAGCCGTCCCACCCCTGTCTTTCGTCAGGTACGGCACCCGACGATCGCTGGGTGTGACGAGATCGGCCCGCCACCTACCGTCCGTGACCATGGACTTCGAGGACACCGCGCTCTACCGCGACATCACCGACTTCGCCGACGACTCCCCGATGTGGATACAGCACGGGGCCGGGTTATGGACGGAGGGCGGACTGCTGGTCTTCGTCCTGCTGTTCGCCGCAGCCTGGTGGCGTGCCCGCCGCGACACCCCCCACGCGTTCGCGATCGCGGCCCTTGCACCTCTGGCCACGGCTGTGGCGTATGTGTGCAGCGAGGTACTCAAGTCCGCTGTCACGCAGGAGCGTCCGTGCCGGGCGGTCGCCGGTGCGGCCGCGTCCCTGGCCGAGTGCCCGCCGCACGGCGACTGGTCCTTCCCGTCCAACCACGCCACGATCGCGGGCGCCGCGGCCGTCGCCCTGGCCCTGGTCCGGCGCACACTCCTGTGGCTGACGGCCCCGCTCGCCCTGCTGATGGCCTTCTCCCGGGTCTACGTCGGCGTGCACTACCCGCACGACGTGGTCGCGGGTCTGGGCCTCGGCACGCTCGTCGCCCTCGTCGCCGTACGGCTGGGGACCGGTCCGATGACGCGGCTGGCCGGGGCGATGCGCGGCTCGCCGGCACCGGCCGCGCGGTGGGTCACCGGGCCGGGCCCGGCGTCCGTACCGTCGTACGGGACACGTGCGCGGCCCTGAGCCTACGGGGCGTCACGGTTCCAGCAGTCCCGCCTCGTAGGCCACGATCGCCGCCTGTACACGGTTGCGCACGCCCAGCCGGTCCAGGACCGCGCTGACGTAGGCCTTCACGGTGCCCTCGACGAGATGCAGCCGGGCGGCGATCTCCGGGTTGGACAGGCCGGCGCCGACCAGGCCGAGTACCTCGCGTTCGCGAGGGCTCAGAACGGACACGCGGGCGCGTGCCTGTGCCTCGCGGGTGAGCCGGCCGCCGTCGAGGCCCTCGTCGATGACGTACCGGGCCACCTTCGGCGACAGGAACGCGGCGCCCGCGGCCACCGCCCGTACACCGGCGATCAGTTCGTACGGGTCCCCGGACTTCAGCAGGAAACCGGTGGCGCCGCCGCCGAGGGCGCGAGTGACATAGGCGCCCTCGGAGAAGGTGGTGAGCATCGCGACGGCCGTGGCGGGCACGGTCCGGACGATCTCCTCCGCCGCCGCGAGGCCGTCCAGGCGCGGCATGCGGATGTCGAGCAGGGCCACGTCCGGGCGGTGGGCGCGGGCCAGCTCGACCGCCTCGCGGCCGTCGCCCGCCTCGGCGACGACCTCCGTCTCACCGCCGCTGCCCAGGATGGCGCGCACCCCGGCCCGCACCATCGCCTCGTCGTCGGCCAGCAGCACGCGGATCACTGTGAGAACTCCTCGTATTCTTCCCGGCCTTCGCCGGAGAGGCCGGCGCGCGGGACCACGTCCTTGGCGACGAGCCGCCCGGCGTCGAAGCACAGTCGGAAGTGGTCGACGGAGACGAACAGCTCGCCGCTCGCCCGGTAGTAACGGCAGTCGGCACCCTCCGGTGCCGGTGTCGGCGCCCGCTCGGCGGGCGGGTCGTTCACGGCGCGCTCGGGCAGCACCCGCTCGACGTCGGCAGCCGGGGCGCCCAGGCGCAGTGTCGCGTAGGCGGCGGGTGCGAGCACCGAGTGCTTCTCCACGTACGCGTACCAGCCGAAGGCGGCGCCGACGAGGACGGCGCCCACGCCGGCCGCGGTGCCGAGGCCGACGGCCACGCGGCGACGGGCGTGGATGAACGGGGCGGGGCGGGGCGGCCTGGTCGCGGTCCGCTGTGCGGGTATGTACGCCCTGACGCGGAACCCCGCCCCTTGCGGGCCCGCCTCGAACTCCCCGTCGACGGCGGTCACGGCGGCCCGCAGCCCGAGCAGGCCCGTGCCGCCTCCGGAGGGCCGGGAACTCCGCTCGGTGGACGGGCCGTTGGTGACGGTGACGGACGTCCCCTCGGCCCGCCCGGTCACCGCCACGACCACGGGGGCGCCCGGTGCGTGTCGTGCCGCGTTGGTCAGCGCCTCCCGGGCCACGCGGTACAGCAGCCGTTCGGCGAGCCCGCCGGGCGTGACGGCCGCGCCCTGCCCTGCGGGCTGCTCCCAGCGCACGGGGAGACCCGACTCCGCCGCGCGGGCGACGAGTTGCTCCAGGGTCTCTCCCGCGGGGGTCAGCGGCACCGGCTCGTCGTCGTCCTCCCGCAGGACGCCGATGATGCGATGCAGCCGGTCCGTGGCATCGGCGGCCGCCCCGCGCAGTTCGGCCGCCGCCGCCCGGTGTTCGCCGGCGAGGCCGGGGGCGACCTGGAGGGCGGCCGCGCGCAGGGCGATGAGGCTCAGCTCGTGGCCGAGGGAGTCGTGCATGTCCTGGGCGATCCGCGAGCGTTCGCGCAACCGGGCGCGTTCCTCGGCGAAGCGCTGCTCGTCCTCCAGCCGGGCCGCCCGCAGCCAGCCCTCCGCGGCCAGCTCGCGGCTCTGCCGCCAGTAACGCCCGCCGAGCCAGGGGAAGACGCAGCCGAAGAGCAGCGTGCCCGTCATGACCAGCCACTCGGGGGCCGGGTCGACCCCGACGAGCACGATCCGCACGGTGCCCGCGATGCCGACGGCGGCGAAGCCCAGCACCGCGGGGCGGGCCCGGCCCGCCCGCAGCCCGAGCAGCAGCGCGGACACGCCGAGGGCCGGGCCGTAGGAGACGGTGAACAGGGCCGGGGTGGCCGCCAGGCTCAGGACGGCCGTGAGCCCGAAGGCGGCGAGCGGCTGCCGCCGGGACAGACCGGCCGCACCGGCCAGCACCGCCGCACCGGCGGCCTGCTGCCAGACCGTGCGCGGCTCATTCAGCCCGATCCGGTCAGCCGTGAGCGCGGGCAGGGCGAGGGCGGCCCAGAGCAGGGCGCCACAGGTGAGCCGTGCGGCGCGAGGTCGTTCCATTCGGCCGACGCTATCGGCGGGCGGTGGGGCGGCACTGCTGTCGATCGTCAGGTAGCTCGCCCTCTCGGGTCGCGGTGTGCCCGATTCGCGGCTCCCGCGTGGCAGGATCGAATGGCCATGACTGCTCCCACGAACACCCCGCGCACCAGCCCCGGCCCCACCGACACCGCGTCCGGCCCGCCGCCGGGCGGGGACCTGCACTCCCCCGTCATCGACTGGTTCGACGACAACGCCCGCGACCTGCCGTGGCGGCGCCCCGAGGCCGGGGCGTGGGGCGTGATGGTCAGTGAGTTCATGCTCCAGCAGACGCCGGTGAACCGCGTCCTGCCCGTCTACGAGCACTGGCTGGCACGCTGGCCGCGCCCGGCCGACCTGGCCAAGGAGGCGCCCGGCGAGGCGGTCCGCGCCTGGGGGCGGCTCGGCTACCCGCGCCGCGCGCTGCGGCTGCACGGCGCCGCAGTCGCCATAACGGAACGGCACGGCGGTGACGTACCGGCCGACCACGCCCAGCTGCTGGCGCTGCCCGGCATCGGCGAGTACACGGCCGCCGCCGTCGCCTCCTTCGCCTACGGGCAGCGGCACCCGGTGCTGGACACCAATGTGCGCCGCGTCTTCGCCCGCGCGGTCACCGGCGTGCAGTACCCGCCGAACGCCACCACCGCCGCCGAGCGCAAACTGGCCCGCGCGCTCCTCCCCGAGGATGAGCCCACCGCCGCCCGCTGGGCCGCCGCCTCCATGGAACTGGGCGCGCTCGTGTGCACGGCGAAGAGCGAGTCGTGCCACCGCTGCCCGATTGCCGCGCAGTGCGCGTGGCGGCTGGCGGGCAAGCCGGAGCACGACGGGCCGCCGCGCCGCGGCCAGACCTACGCGGGCACCGACCGGCAGGTCCGCGGGCGGCTGCTCGCCGTGCTGCGGGAGGCCCATGGTCCGGTTCCGCAGACGGCTCTGGACCGGGTGTGGCACGAGCCGGTCCAGCGGGCCCGCGCCCTGGACGGCCTGGTCGCCGACGGGCTGGTGGAGCCGCTGGCGGGCGGGATGTACCGGCTGCCGCTGACCTGACGTACAGGCAGAGCACAGCCCTGGGTCTCCCGTAACGGAGATGCAGGGTGGACAAATCGCCCCATAGTCACCCCAAAACCCCCACCGCTGCACCCCGTTCCGACGTCCGTTACACAACCGACGGACAGCCGAGTGCTAGCCGCAGGCTGCTTCGGACAGCGCCGTGACAACGCCTCCGTACCTTCAGACGCGTTCCCGGAAGACACGGGACGACGAAGGAACACAGGCAGTGCACGGGCGGCGGGGAGCCGGCCCGAACGGGGAAACGGGAGGCGGTTCACCATGGCGCAGGGCGAGGTGCTCGAGTTCGAGGAGTACGTCCGCACCCGGCAGGACGCACTGCTGCGCAGTGCTCGCCGCCTGGTCCCGGACCCGACGGACGCACAGGACCTGCTGCAGACGGCGCTGGTACGGACCTACGGCCGCTGGGAGACCATCGAGGACAAGCGTCTGGCGGACGCCTACCTGCGCCGGGTGATGATCAACACCCGTACCGAGTGGTGGCGGGCGCGGAAGCTGGAGGAGGTGCCGACCGAGCAGCTCCCGGAGGCCTCGGTCGACGACGCCACCGAGCAGCACGCGGACCGCGCCCTGCTGATGGACATACTGAAGGTGCTCGCCCCGAAGCAGCGCAGTGTCGTGGTGCTGCGACACTGGGAGCAGATGTCCACGGAGGAGACGGCGGCCGCCCTCGGTATGTCGGCCGGAACGGTCAAGAGCACGCTGCACCGGGCGCTCGCCCGGCTCCGTGAGGAGCTGGAGTCCCGCGATCTGGACGCACGCGCGCTGGAGCGTGAGGAGCGGGAGCGGTGCGCGGCCTGACCGGCGAGGGGGCTGTAGGGCCCCGGGGCAACATCCAGGCGGTGAGCACGGCATCGGCCGTGGTCGCCGCCCTCGCCCTTTTCGTGTCCGGGTGCGGCGCCGGCGGCACCGGCGCCCGTGACGAGGGACCGGCGCACGCCGACGCGGTGGCGGGCGCCTCCGCCGCCACGCCCTCGGCCTCCCCGTCCAGGACGCCCGACACCGTGAACGCGGTCCGGCTCGTCAAGGACGACCCCGAGGTCTCGCCCGAGGTGAAGCGCGAGCTGAAGCCGTGCGTGGCCGACGAGTATCCCGTCGACGTGTCCTACGGCAAGCTGACCGGCGGGGCGGCCGACGACGTCGTCGTCAATGTGCTGACCTGCGGTGACGCGGTGGGCATCGGCAGTTATGTGTATCGCGAGCGGGACGGCTCGTACGAGAATGTGTTCAAGGTCGAGGAACCCCCGGTCTACGCGGAGATCGACCGCGGCGACCTGGTGGTGACCAAGCAGGTGTACGACAAGGGCGATCCGGTGTCGAGCCCCTCCGGGGAGAACGTGATCACGTACAGATGGGCTTCCGGCCGGTTCGGCGAGAAGTACCGCACCCACAACGACTACGGCAAGGTCGTCGGCGACAGCCCGTCGCCGGTGCCCGCGAGCTGACGCGGGCGCGGCGTGCGTGAACCGATCGGGCCGCTCGGACCGATGCATGGGTGAACGCGATGCGCGGACCGTGCGTCCCCTGAGAGGACGGCCCGTGCGATTGCTGAGCAGTACGCACCCCCACGACCCACACGAGGACTGAGAGCACCGGGATGGCAGACCAGACCCACGTCCTGTTCGTCGAGGACGACGACGTCATCCGCGAGGCCACACAGCTCGCCCTGGAACGGGACGGCTTCGTGGTCACCGCGATGCCCGACGGCCTGTCGGGCCTGGAGGCGTTCCGGACGGACCGCCCCGACATCGCGCTGCTGGACGTCATGGTCCCCGGCCTCGACGGGGTCAGCCTGTGCCGCCGCATCCGGGACGAGTCGACCGTGCCGGTCATCATGCTGTCGGCGCGGGCCGACTCCATCGACGTGGTGCTGGGCCTGGAGGCGGGTGCCGACGACTATGTGACCAAGCCGTTCGACGGGGCGGTGCTGGTCGCCCGGATCCGCGCGGTGCTGCGCCGCTTCGGGCACGCGGGCGGCGGCCGGGGCGAGGAGCCGGACTCCCCCGCCAGCGGCGGGATGCTGGCCTTCGGGGACCTGGAGGTCGACACCGAGGGCATGGAGGTCCGCCGGGCCGGGCAGCCGGTGGCGCTGACACCGACCGAGATGCGGCTGCTGCTGGAGTTCTCCTCCGCGCCGGGCACGGTGCTCTCCCGCGACAAGCTGCTGGAGCGGGTGTGGGACTACGGCTGGGGCGGGGACACCCGGGTCGTCGACGTGCATGTGCAGCGGCTGCGACAGAAGATCGGCCAGGACCGTATCGAGACGGTCCGTGGTTTCGGCTACAAGTTGAAGGCCTGAGCAGGGGTTATGAGGGGGCATTTCCGGCGCCTGGTCGCCGCGGGCGTGGAGCGCGCGGGAATCCGTACGGGCCTCAGATGGAAGCTGAGCGCGGCCATCGCGCTGGTCGGCGCGCTGGTGGCGATCGCGCTGAGCCTGGTCGTGCACAACGCCGCGCGGGTGTCGATGCTGGACAACGCGCGCGATCTCGCCGACGAGCGCATCATGATCGCCCAGCGCAACTTCGAGCTGTCCGGGCGGATGAACTTCCCCAACACCAAGATCGACGACCCGGATCTGCCGGAAGCGCTGCGGGACCGGGTCGAGGCGGGCCAGCGGGCGACGTACGTGGCGGACCGGGCGGGTGGCTCGCCGGACATATGGGCCGCCGTGCCGCTGAAGAACGGGCATGTGATGTCCCTGCACTCGGGCTTCACCGACCGCAGCTCGGACATCCTCCAGGACCTCGACCAGGCTCTGCTCATCGGGTCCATCGCGGTCGTCCTGGGCGGCAGCGCGCTCGGCGTGCTCATCGGCGGGCATCTGTCGCGGCGGCTGCGCAAGGCGTCCGTCGCGGCCCACCAGCTCGCGGGCGGCGATACGGACGTGCGGGTGCGGGACGCCATGGGCGGGGTCGTCCGGGACGAGACCGACGACCTGGCGAGCGCGGTGGACGCCATGGCGGACACGCTGCGGCAGCGCATAGAGGCGGAGCGCCGGGTCACCGCCGACATCGCGCACGAGCTGCGCACTCCGGTGACCGGGCTGCTGACCGCGGCCGAGCTGCTGCCGCCGGGCCGCCCGACCGAGCTGGTGCTGGACCGGGCGAAGGCCATGCGCACGCTCGTGGAGGACGTGCTGGAGGTGGCCCGGCTGGACGGGGCGTCGGAGCGGGCGGAGCTGCAGGACCTCATGCTGGGCGAGTTCGTCGCCCGGCGGGTGACGGCCAAGGACCCGGCCATCGGGGTGCGCGTCGTGCACGAGTCGGAGGTCACGACCGACCCGCGGCGCCTTGAGCGGGTCCTGTTCAATCTCCTGGCCAACGCGGCCCGGCACGGCAAGCCGCCCATCGAGGTCACCGTCGAGGGCCGGGTCATCCGGGTCCGCGACCACGGCCCCGGATTCCCCGAGGACCTGCTCGCCGAGGGGCCGAGCCGCTTCCGCACCGGCAGCAAGGACCGGGCCGGTCACGGCCACGGCCTCGGCCTGACCATCGCGACCGGACAGGCCCGGGTCATGGGCGCCCGGCTGACCTTCCGCAACGTCCGCACGCCCGGGACACCGGAGCACCTGCCCGCCGAGGGCGCCGTGGCCGTGCTGTGGCTCCCGGAGCACGCGCCGACGAACACGGGGAGCTACCCGATGCTGCCGGGGTCGTAGCCTTCCGGCCGCTTCAGCAGGACCAGTCCTGGTCCATGTCGAGTCCGCCTTCGCGGGGCTGGGTGAAGGAGAACCAGTTGCCGGAGTCGTCGCGGAAGAGCGCCTCCGTGCCGTACGGGCGCTCCTGCGGCTCCTGGAGGAACTCCACGCCGCGGTCCTTGAGCTTCTTGTAGTCGCCGTGGATGTCGTCCGTGGTGAGGACTCCCGCGCCGAGGACGCCCTTGCTCACCAGCTTGCGGAGCATCTCGGCGGACTCGGGGTCCATCGCGCCTCCGCCGGGCACCATCAGCGTCAGCTCGACGTCGGGCTGCTTCGGTGAGCCGACGGTGAGCCAGCGCATGCCGCCCTCGCCCATGGTCATGTCGGTACGGACCTCCAGGCCCAGTTTCTCCGTGTAGAACTCCTTGGCCCGGTCCTGGTCGAGGACCCAGACGGTCGAGATGGCGAGACCCTTGATCATGGCGTGCTCCTGCTGCTCGGCGGCCGGTCGGTGCGTGCCCTGCCACGGTAGGCAGCGGGGGCGTCAGCCCGCTTCTCCGGAATTGCGCTCCTTGCCCGCGCCGGGCGCGGAGCGGAAGCCGCCGGCCCAGAGCATGGCGTAACAGCCGGGAATGAGGGCGGCTCCCCTGCCGACGTGCTTGGTGCGGTACTCGCTGGGGGTGAGGCCGGTCCAGGTCTTGAAGCGGGCCGAGAAGGTGCCGACGCTGCTGAAGCCGACCAGGTGGCAGACCTCCGTGACCGACAGGTTCGCCGTGCGCAGCAGGTCCTCGGCGCGTTCTATCCGGCGGTGGGTGAGGTACTGGCCGGGCGTCTCGCCGTAGGCCTCCTTGAAGGCGCGGATGAAGTGGTACCGCGAGTACCCGGCGTGCGCGGCGACGGTGTCCAGGTCCAGCCCGGGATCGGCCCAGTCCCGGTCCATGGCGTCCTTGGCGAGCCGCAGCTGCCGCGTCTTGTCCATGACGCCGATGGTGGCACGGGGGTCCGACAGCGGCACCGGCCTCGCGCCCGGCACGGCGAAGGCCCCGGGCGGGTGTCCCGATGCTGTTGGTTAATCCGGGGCCTGGCGTGATGTCGGCCTTCAAGACCCGGTTGTGGTCTTGAAGGCCGACGTTGTCGTATGGGGTGGGTGCGG
>NZ_JBIBHN010000064.1:0-9051 GCF_042957035.1 Streptomyces sp. NPDC008137
AACGGCTCGATCACCGCCCACGACTCATCAGTCAGCTCATGACGACGCACCACGAACAAACCAACGATGCCGCCACTTTGCGGACACGACCTAGGGCTCATTGTCGGATTGCAGGCCCGCCGGTGCAGGGACTCCGTCAGGCTCGGCCGGGTGAGAGGGGCCGGGCCCGCGAGGAGGGCGGCCAGCATGGTGCGGGCGGCCGTGGCCAGGGGGTCGTCGGAGACGGCGAACCGGTCAGGCGGACCTGGGGAACCGGATGGCCGTGGGCACGCACGTGCTCCATCACCGCCCCCGTCGGCATGGGCCGAAGTTACCCGGCCGTACGGCGCCCTCGGCCCGTTTTGGACGTGCGGGTACAGTGTGCAGGTCGTCATCACACCCGTACAGGGGGAAGCCGGTGCAATTCCGGCGCTGACCCGCAACCGTGAACCGCCGCCATCGGCGGTGAGCCGGATCGCCCCGTACGGTTCGTGACCGGCTCACGTGCCCGGCGCCCGCCGGTGCACGGCACCGTCGAGGTATACGGAGCCGAGCCGCCGGGGTGTCCCGTGCTGTCCGGCTCCCTCACAGGGAGAGGCACCCGCCGATCATGAACGTCCGCCGCAGCGCCGCGGTCCTGGCCGCCGTCACCGTGATCGGCGCCGCCACACCGGCCGCCGCCGCACCGTCGCCGACTCCGTCCCAGGCGTTCCCCTCCGCCCTGTACGGGGACAAGGACCCCAAGTTCGACGGCGTCTGGCGCCAGTCGCTCGCCCTGCTGGCCCAGGACACGGTGGGTGAGAAGCCGGCCGCCAAGTCCGTGGAGTGGCTGGTCCGGCAGCAGTGCGAGGACGGCGGGTTCGCCCCCTACCGTGCCGATCCGGCCGCGGCGTGCGACGCCAAGACCATGGTGGACAGCAACCAGACGGCCGCCGCCGTCCAGGCCCTCGCCGCACTCGGCGGGCACGACGCCGTCACCGGCAAGGCCATCACCTGGCTCAAGTCCGTCCAGAACAAGGACGGCGGCTGGGGTTACGCACCCGGCGGCCCCAGCGACACCAACTCCACGTCCGTCGTCATCGGCGCGCTCGCCGCCGCCGGTGAGAAGCCGGACCAGGTCGAGAAGGGCGGGAAGTCGCCCTACGACGCCCTGCTGAAGCTCACCCTGCCCTGCGGCGGGGACGGTGACGGCGCCTTCGCGTTCCAGCCCGACAAGAAGGGCGAACTGGCCGCCAACGCGGACGCCACGGCGGCGGGTGTGCTGGGCGCGCTGGGCAAGGGCATGGTGGTGAAGCCCGGCAAGAAGTCCGACGCCACCTGCGCTGAGCCCCGTACACCGGAGCAGGCCGCCGACAACGGAGCCGCGTACCTCGCCCAGACCCTCGCCGAGGACGACAACCACCTCACCTCCGCCCTCGCCGGCGCGGACCCCCAGCCCGACCACGGCAACACCGCCGACGCGGTCGTCGCGCTCGCCGCGCGGGGCGAGACCGCGCAAGCCGAGAAGTCCCTGGGCTGGCTGGAGAAGAACTCCGCGACCTGGGCCGCCCAGAACGGCCCCGCCGCCTACGCCCAGCTGATCCTCGCCGCCCACGCGACGGGCGCGAACCCGCGCGACTTCGGCGGCACGGACCTGGTGAAGCGGCTCAACGCGACGGGCCCGGCCCCGCAGACGTCCGAGAAGACAGCGTCGGCGGAGGACGAGAGCGACTCGAAGTCGGACTTCTTCGGCGTCTGGTGGTACGTCGGGGTCTGCCTCGTCGCCGGTATCGGCATCGGCTTCCTCTTCACCGGCCGCAAGAAGAAGCAGCAGTCGTGATCCGCCGGGCCGTTCCCCTCCTCCTGGCCTCGCTCCTGCTGATCGCGGGCGCGGGCCAGGCCCAGGCCGCCGGCTACCGGTACTGGTCGTTCTGGGACCGCGAAGGCGACCGCTGGGTCTACGCGACACAGGGCCCGTCCATGGCCCGCCCCTCGGACGGCGACGTCCAGGGCTTCCGCTTCGCGGTGAGCGAGGACTCCTCCGAGGCGGCCCGGCCGCGCGGCACGGCCGACTTCGAGACCATCTGCGCGAAGACCCCCGCGCAGGACGGCAGGAAGCGGGTCGCGCTCGTCATCGACCCCGGCACCAAGGCGGACGCCCCCCAGGGCGAGTCCCCGCCCCCCGCCCGGGCGGCCTGCGCCCGCGTAGCCCTCGACGCGACCACGGCAGAGGCCCTCGCGACGGTCGCCAAGCCCCTCCGCTACGACACGAACGCCCTGTTGTGCGCGATCGCGGGCTACCCGCAAAGGGGCTGCGGAGAGCAGGTTTCGAGCTCCCGGAAGTCGGCACCGGCGGCGAAGAAGGACACGTCCGACGACAACGGCCCGTCCCTGGGCCTGCTGACGGGCATCGGCGTGGTGGCGGCACTGGGGGCGGCGGCGATCTGGCAGGTACGGCGGCGTGACCAGGCTTAGCAGCGCGGACCGGCTCAGCGACGCGCCCTCCCACCCCCCGCGCCGGCCCCGGGCCCCTCTGCACCCCGGCGCCTGGTGGCTCTGGTCCCTCTCCCTCGGCACCGCCGCCACCCGCACCACCAACCCCCTGCTCCTCTGCCTCCTCATCGCGGTCTCCGCCTATGTCGTGGCGACCTGCCGCCCCGCGACCCCCTGGTCCCGTTCCTACGGCGCCTTCGTCAAACTCGCCCTCGCCGTCCTGGTCATCCGGCTTCTCTTCGCGATCGTCCTCGGCTCCCCCATCCCCGGCACCCACACCCTCGTCGCCCTCCCCGAGGTGCCCCTTCCCGACTGGGCCCAGGGCATCCGCCTCGGCGGCGAGGTCACGGCCGAGGCCCTCGCCTTCGCGTTGTACGACGGTCTGAGACTGGCCGCCCTGCTCGTCTGCGTCGGCGCCGCGAACGCCCTCGCCAACCCCTCCCGCCTCCTCAAGTCCCTCCCGGGCGCCCTGTACGAGATGGGCGTCGCGGTCGTCGTCGCCCTCACCTTCGCGCCGAACCTCATCGCCGACGTCCAGCGCCTGCGCGCCGCCCGCCGGCTGCGCGGGCGTCCGGACAAGGGCGTCCGGGGCCTGCTGCAGGTGGGCCTGCCGGTCCTGGAGGGCGCGTTGGAGCGCTCGGTGTCCCTGGCCGCCGCGATGGACGCCCGCGGCTACGGCCGTACGGCCCAGGTCCCGGCCGCGGTCCGCCGTACCACCGCCGCCCTCACCCTCGGCGGCCTGCTCGGCGTGTGCGCCGGAACGTACGGGCTGCTCACCGCCGAAAGCGCCGCCTACGGGGTGCCCGTGCTGCTCGTCGGCCTCGCCGCCGCCCTCGCGGGTCTCCGGCTCGGCGGCCGGAGGTCGCCGCGCACCCGGTACCGCCCGGACCACTGGGACGTGCGCGCCCTGCTGGTCGTCGCCTCCGGCGTGGCGGTCGCCGCACTGCTCGTGCTCGCCTCGGTCCGTGACCCCGCGGCACTGCACCCCGGCGTGGTGCCGCTCGTGGCCCCCACGCTCCCCGTCTGGCCCGCGGCGGCGATCCTCCTCGGCCTGCTGCCCGCGTTCGTCGCCCCTGAGCCCAAGGAACCGTCGTGATCCGCTTCGAAGATGTCTCCGTGACGTACGACGGTGCCTCCGGACCCACCGTCCAGGGCATCGACTTCGAGGTCCCCGAGGGCGAACTCGTCCTCCTGGCCGGCCCGTCCGGCGTCGGCAAGTCCACCGTCCTGGGCGCGGTCAGCGGGCTCGTGCCGCACTTCACCGGCGGCACCCTGCGGGGCAGGGTCACGGTGGCCGGACGCGACACCCGCACGCACCAGCCGCGCGAACTCGCCGACATCGTGGGCACGGTGGGCCAGGACCCGCTCGCCCACTTCGTGACCGACACCGTCGAGGACGAACTCGCCTACGGCATGGAGTCGCTCGGCCTCGCCCCGGACGTGATGCGCCGCCGCGTCGAGGAGACCCTCGACCTCCTCGGCCTGGCCGACCTGCGGGGCCGCCCCATCGCCACCCTCTCCGGCGGCCAGCGGCAGCGCGTCGCGATCGGCTCGGTCCTCACCCCGCACCCCGGCGTCCTCGTCCTGGACGAACCGACCTCCGCCCTCGACCCCGCGGCCGCCGAAGAGGTGCTGGCCGTCCTCCAGCGCCTCGTCCACGACCTCGGCACCACGGTCCTCATGGCCGAACACCGCCTGGAACGCGTCATCCAGTACGCCGATCAGGTCGCCCTGCTGCCGGCTCCGGGCGCGTCCCCGATCGTCGGCCCTCCGGCGGAGGTCATGGCGGTGTCCCCGGTGTATCCCCCGGTGGTGGCGCTGGGCCGACTGGCGGGCTGGACCCCCTTGCCGCTGACGGTCCGAGACGCACGACGAAGGGCAGCGGATCTACGCCGACAGCTGGACATCGCCCCTCAGGGGCGCGGGGAACTGCGCGACCAGCCACAAACCACCCGCACCCGCGAACAATCCACGGCCGAAGTCCAAGCCCTCTCCGTAACCCGCTCCCGCATCCAAGCCCTGACCCACATCGACCTCACCATCACCCCCGGCGAAACCATCGCCCTCATGGGCCGCAACGGCGCGGGAAAATCCACCCTCCTCAACGCACTCGTCGGCCTGGTCACCCCCACCTCAGGAAGCATCAAACTCGGCGCAGCCACCCCCCACCGCACAGCCCCCAAGGACCTCGTCCGCAAGGTGGGCCTCGTCCCCCAGGAACCCCGCGACCTGCTCTACGCCGACACCGTCGCCGCCGAGTGCGCGGCGGCGGACCAGGACGCACGGGCAGAACCCGGCACCTGCCGCGCCCTGGTCACCGAACTGCTCCCAGGCGTCACCGACGACACCCACCCCCGGGACCTCTCGGAGGGCCAGCGCCTCGCCCTCGCCCTGGCGGTCGTGCTGACCGCCCGGCCCCCGCTGCTCCTGCTCGACGAGCCCACCCGCGGCCTGGACTACGCGGCGAAGGCCCGCCTGGTCGATGTCCTGCGCGAACTGGCCGCCGAGGGACACGCCATCGTGCTGGCGACCCACGACGTGGAACTGGCCGCCGAGATCGCCCACCGCGTGGTGCTGCTGGCCGAGGGCGAGGTGATCGCCGACGGCCCGACGGCGGAGGTCGTGGTCTCCTCGCCGTCCTTCGCCCCGCAGGTCACCAAGATCCTGGCCCCGCGGCACTGGCTCACGGTCTCCGAGGTCCGCGCCGCCCTCCAGCCCGGGACCGGCTCATGAACCCCCAGCGCCAGGCCCGGGCCGTTCGGCTCGGCCCCCGCTCCCTCGCCGCCCTGGTCCTGGTCAGTGCCGTAGGGGTGGCCGGTTTCGGCTGGCCCTTCCTCGCCCCGCCCACCTCGCAGCTCAGCGCCCACGCGCAGGACGCGCCCTGGCTCTTCGCGGGCCTGCTGGTGCTGCTCGTGGCGGTGGTGGCCGCGGCGATCTCGGAGTCCGGTCTCGGCCCCAAGGCGGTGGCGATGCTCGGCGTGCTGGCCGCCACGGGGGCCGCCCTGCGGCCGATCGGCGCCGGTACCGCCGGGATCGAGCCGATGTTCTTCCTGATGGTGCTGAGCGGCCGGGTCCTCGGCCCGGGCTTCGGGTTCGTCCTCGGCTCGGTGACGATGTTCGCGTCCGCGCTGCTCACGGGCGGGGTGGGCCCGTGGCTGCCGTTCCAGATGCTGGCGATGGGCTGGTTCGCGATGGGCGCGGGCCTGCTGCCCGGCCCGGACCGGCTCCGCGGCCGCGCGGAACTCATCCTGCTGGCGGCCTACGGCTTCCTCGCCGCCTTCGCCTACGGCACGGTGATGAACATGGCGGGCTGGCCCTTCATGAGCGCGCTCGCCTCGAACGTCGCCTTCGACCCGCAGGCGGCGGTCCCCGCCAACCTGGCCCGTTTCCTCGCGTACTGCCTCGCCACCTCGCTCGGCTGGGACCTGGGCCGGGCCGTCGTCACGGTGGTGCTGACGCTGACCCTCGGCCCGGCGGTGCTCAGGGCATTGCGCCGCGCCACCCGCCGGGCGGCCTTCGAGACGCCGGTCACGTTCGACGCGCCCTCCGCAGTGAAGCCCCCCACATGACCCGTGTCACATACGAAGCGAGGCCGTAGCGACAGGCCCCGGTCACAGGTCCGGCCCTTGGCGCACATGCGGCCGTACCTAGTAAAAGGGGGCGTTGCGGGCCGTGCCGGGCCCTGTTTCTCTTGACGACCAGGCGGCGGCCCCCTGATCCCCGGGGCCGTCGCCTTCGCCCCGCTCAGCCGCTCGTACTGACGCGGAGTTCCTTCACCCCGTTGATCCACGCCGACCGCAGCCGACGCGGATCGTCGACCAGCCGCAGCCCCGGCATGGCATCGGCGATGGCGTTGAAGATGAGGTCGATCTCCAGCACCGCGAGGGACTTGCCGAGGCAGAAGTGCGGGCCGCCGCCGCCGAAACCGAGGTGCGGGTTGGGATCGCGGGTGACGTCGAAGTCGTCCGGCTCGTCGAAGACCTCGGGGTCGTGGTTGGCGGAGGCGTAGAACAACCCCACCCGATCGCCCTTGCGGATCCGCTTGCCGCCCAGCTCGGTGTCCTGGGTGGCGGTGCGCTGGAAGGCGGCGACCGGGGTCGCCCAGCGCACGATCTCCTCCGCCGTCGTCGACGGCCGGTCCCTCTTGTACAGCTCCCACTGCTCGGGGTGGGTGAGGAAGGCGTGCATGCCGTGGGTGATGGCGTTGCGGGTGGTCTCGTTGCCCGCGACGGCCAGCATCAGCACGAAGAAGCCGAACTCGTCCGAGTTGAGGTTGCCCTCGTTCTCCGCCGCGACGAGTTGCGTGACGATGTCGTGGGCGGGGCACTGCTTGCGGTCGGCGGCCATGTTCATCGCGTAGGCGATGATCTCGGTGGCCGACTCGGCGCCGACCTCCTCGGTGATGGCGTACTCGGGATCGTCGTACGCGATCATCTTGTTGGACCAGTCGAAGATCTTGTCCCGGTCCTCCTGCGGGACGCCCATCAGCTCCGCTATCGCCTGGAGGGGCAGTTCGCAGGCGACCTGGGTGACGAAGTCGAACGGCCCGGTGTGCGCGCGGGCGTTGGCGACGATCGCGAGGGCGCGGGCCCGCAGCCGCTCCTCCAGGGCGCGGATCGCCCGAGGCGTGAAGCCGCGCTGCACGATCTGCCGGACCCGGGTGTGCTCCGGCGGGTCCATGTTGAGCAGGATGAACCGCTGGGCGTCGATGGAGTCGCGGTCGATGTGCTCGTTGAAGCGGATGATCGCCGTGTTGAGGTACGACGAGAACAACTCCGGGTGCGTGGAGACGTACTTGACGTCGGCGTGCCGGGTGACGGCCCAGTACCCCTCGTCCTGGAAGCCGGCGACATTGGCCGGCTGCGGCACCCAGCAGACCGGCTCGACCCGGCGCAGCTCGGCGAACTCCGGCAGGGGCACGCGTTGATGCAGCAGGTCCGGGTCGGTGAAGTCGAACCCCTCGGGCAGCGCGGGACAGGGCATGGGCGGCTCCCACCACTCGTACCGACTCGTTCCGACTCTTGTTCTGACGGCCCATCAGCTGTGCGGAGTTGCGGTGACGGTAGTAACGGGTTCTACAACTAGCAAGAGGCATGGACCCCTCAATTGCCCGCACGACCCTTGCGGTCACGGAGTGACCGTCAGCACACTGCTGACAGAACTAGAACGCGTACTAGTTCCGCGTAGCCTCCCGGAGAGGACCCGCACCCATGGCTGCCGAACCCGTGATCGTCGAAGCCGTACGCACCCCGATCGGCAAGCGCGGCGGCGCGCTCGCCCATCTGCACCCGTCCTATCTGCTGGGCGAGACCTACCGCGAACTCCTGGGCCGCACCGGCATCCCCGCCGACTGCGTCGAACAGATCGTCGGCGGTACGGTCACCCATGCCGGGGAGCAGTCCATGAACCCCGCGCGCACGGCCTGGCTCACGATGGGACTGCCGTACGAGACGGCCGCGACGACCGTCGATGCCCAGTGCGGGTCCTCCCAGCAGGCCTCGCACATGCTGGCCAACATGGTCGCCGCGGGCGTGATCGACGTCGGCATCTCCTGCGGGGTGGAGTCGATGTCCCGGGTGCCGCTGGGGTCGGGCTCGAAGCACGGGCCCGGGAAGCCGTTCCCCGACGAATGGAACGTCGACCTCCCCAACCAGTTCGAGGCGGCCGAGCGGATCGCCCGCCACCGAGGCCTGACGAGGGAGAACGTCGACGCGCTGGGCCTCGCCTCCCAGGAACGGGCCGCCCACGCCTGGGCGGAGGAGCGCTTCAAACGAGAGACCTTCGCCGTCCAGGTCCCGACGACGGAGGAGGAGCAGCACGCCGGGCAGGGCATGTGGCGCCTGGTCGACAAGGACGAGGGCCTGCGCGACACGTCGCCGGAGGCGCTGGCTTCTTTGAAACCGATCATGCCTACGGCGGTACATACGGCCGGCAACTCGTCGCAGATCTCCGACGGGGCGGCGGCGATCATGTGGGCGTCGAAACGGATGGCTCGCGCCCTGAAGCTGAGGCCCAGGGCCCGGATCGTGGCCCAGGCGCTGGTGGGAGCCGACCCGCACTTCCACCTCGACGGACCGATCGACGCGACGAACGCCGTGCTGGGCAAGGCCGGGATGTCCCTGAAGGACATCGACCTGGTCGAGATCAACGAGGCGTTCGCGTCGGTGGTGCTGAGCTGGGCGCGGGTCTTCGAGCAGGACCTGGAGAAGGTGAACGTCAACGGCGGGGCGATCGCGCTCGGGCACCCGGTGGGAGCCACCGGGGCCCGGCTCATCACGACGGCGCTTCATGAACTGGAGCGCACGGACAAGGAGTTCGCGCTGATCACCATGTGTGCGGGGGGCGGTTTGGCCACCGGCACGATCATTCAGCGGTTGTAGTCGTCCAGTTGATGAAAGTGGTGAACGTGGCGGGGTCGAGGGTGAGGATCGGTCCCGCCGGGTTCTTGGAGTCCGAGAGCAGCCGTGGACTGCTCCTGCTCGACGCGAGTGCGGAACAACCGAACGGCTAGGGCCTGTCGTTTGGATCACGGCGCAGGGAATCGGCAGCACTTCTTCGACGCCGGTGAGCGGGGCCTGGTGCGTGCAGCTGCAAGGCGGA
>NZ_JBIBHN010000065.1:0-7860 GCF_042957035.1 Streptomyces sp. NPDC008137
ACCCGCTACGACAAACTCGCCCGCCACTACCAGGCCCTGGTCACCATCGCCTGCCTACAACTCTGGCTCCCCTGACATTGCGGACACGACCTAGATCTCAATGCGGGTTGTGACCCAGCAATGTCTCCGTCTGGCCGCTGGCTTGCAAGAGCAGATCGCCAGCTCGCCAGGTGCCGAGAACGAGGTCGGCGTACAGGTAGCGGCTGCTCACCAGCTCCGGCAGGTCCTGCGGGCCGGGGCGGTCGTCAGGGGTCCGGGTGCCTGCGGAGGTGCTGATGATGTGGGCTACGGCCGTGCGCAGCCACCGCAGCGGGCGTCCTGCGATGTCGAGTGCCTGGGTGAGAGGCAGCATGGGAGGTGGGTCGCCGTCGAGCATGAAGTCCTCCCATTCCATGAGGTCGAAGAGGAACTGGCCGCCTTTGTAGGGGGGCCAGGGCGCGAGTGTGTCGAGGACGTGCAGGGCACGTTCGGGGTGGTCGCGGCGCAGGGCGGCGCCGTGCCGGGCGAGGGTGCACAGGGCGGCCCGCGACCAGTGGTTCACGGTGTCGAGGGCCTTGGTGAGCTGCTCGTCGGAGGGGTGTGGCTGGGGCGCCGTGGTGGTCACAGGGGCCTCGTGGTGACGTAGTGGGCGATCTGGCGCAGGACGGCTTTGCCCCGGTTCTCGGGGATGACCGCGAGGTCGCGTTCGAAGTGGTCGATGCCGCGGGCGGCGAGGTCGTCGGCGAGGGCGATGGCGTAGTCGATGGAGCCGTGGCGGTGCATCGCCTCCAGGACGACCCGGACGCTCGCCGTGCTCTGTTCCGGGCGGGGGCGTACGACGATCTGGCGCAGGATTTCGTGTTCCCACAGGTCGGGTGACGTGCGGAGGAGGTGGATGAGCATCACGGTGCGTTTGCCCTCGTACAGGTCGCCGTGGGCTTCCTTGCCGTAGAGGGCTTCGTCGCCGATGAGGTTGAGGACGTCGTCCTGGATCTGGAAGGCGATGCCGATGAGCCGGAACGCCTCGTCGAAACGGTCCAGTACGGCGGGGTCGGTGACGCCGGCGCAGACGGCGCCGATGCGGCAGGGGCTGATGCAGGTGTACCAGCCGGTCTTCTTGGTGCTCATGGTGAAGTACGCCTCGTCCTCGACGGGCACCTCGCGGTGGCGGATCCAGCCCAGTTCCATGGCCTGGCCCTCGAAGCTCTCCCTGCACATGTGGAGGGTCTCGCGGATCAGGCCGAGGGTTCGGGCCAGGCCGAGGGTGTCCAGGTTGGACAGGACGGCGTCGATGGCGAGCAGGTTCAGGCCGTCGCCGACATTGACCGCGAGTCCCGCGCCGTGGGCGGTGTGCAGGGTGGGCAGGCCGCGGCGGTGGGTGGACTCGTCGGCGATGTCGTCGTGGACCAGGAAGCCGTTGTGGAACAGCTCCAGGGCTGCCGCGCTGCGTACGGCTTCCTGGGCGGAGCCGCCGAAGGCGACGCAGGCCGCGACGGTGAGGGTGGGCCGCAGGCCCTTGCCCTGGCGGGCGGGGTATTCACGCATCAGGTCGTACAGGTCGCGGCGGGGCTCGCGGTCCGGGATCAAATGCCACATCTCGTCGGCCACGCGGTCGCGGACCGTGCGCATGGTTTCGACGAGGTCGGCGTCGGTGAGGGGGAGTTCCTCCCACCAGGGGGTGCTGGTATGGCCGCTCCACAGGGGGCGGGGCGGGATCACGAGCCGCCCGCCGATTCCGGCGTCCGCCGCATCCTGTGTTGCCGGCGCGGGCCGGTGACGGTTGAGGTAGTCCAGGGCGGTCCAACCGGTTGCCTCCGGCGGATCGGTGCGCGCCTCGCCCCGGTCCGTCCGGGTGTCGGTGCCCCACAGGGCGGGGGACTGCTGCCGGTAGTCCTCCCAGAGTTCCTGGACGAACCGCAGGCCCGAGGCGCGCTGGGACAGCAGCGTGAACGCCCGCCACACCGCCAGGACCCGCTCCGGCTCTCCCCGTACGTCCAGGCTGCCGGGCAGTACCTGGTCCACCGGGCGGCACTGGAGGTCGAAGAGGAGGTTCATGGCCCGGTCGTCGAAGACCACCTCGACATCGGGGTCCTGGGCAGGGCCGGCGTTGACGACCAGGCGGCTGTGGCGGGGGGTCAGAGTGGCGGCGGAACCGTCGTTGAACGACAGGCCGAGTCGCAGCCCGCGCATCTGCTCGGCCGCCGCCGCCACCACGGCCGGGGCCCGTTCAGCCAGCGCGCCGATGGTGTGCCGCAGCAGCGCGGCGCCCGTGCCCGGACCGATCTCCGCGCTCGCCGGGGTGCCGGTGTCAGTGGTCATCGGCTCCTCCGGCGAACTCGACGATTCCCCGGGTCTCGAACGCGATCCGCCGGCCGGAGACCATGCCCTCCACCCGGCAGGGTCCGAGCGTCTCGTGGACGCTGAACGGCTTCAGGCCGCGCTCACAGGGGTTGGCGATCCGTCCCGCCGTCTCGCTGGTGAAGTCGAGCAGCAGATGGTCCGGGCCCATCCGGGCGCTGATCACCAGCCGCCCAGGGACCACCGCACAGGCAGGGCTGTCCAGCAGACCGGCCAACGGCGGTACCAACACCACTCGGTCGCGGTCCAGCGCACCGTCCACGGCCATCTGGACACAGCGCCTCGGGAAGTGCCGCCACAGTCGGCCCTCGCGCCAGAGCATCACCGATCCGTTGGCGGCGTCGGCGGGAAAACGCGGCTGGATCAGCGTGAACACGACGGCAGCGGGCGGCGGTAGCGCCGCCGCATCGCCCGAGCAAGTGGTCTCCTGGTGGGGAGCGTTGACGAAGCCGAAAACCCAGCCCCCCAGCGCCGGCCAGCTCCAGCGCCCCCGGACGCGCTCGTGGTAGCCGGTCAGTTCCACGTTCCTGCGGCGTCCCCGTACCGTGACCACTCCGCTGCCCGCCACGCCGGGCTCGGACTGCCACCGCAGGAACTCCCCGTCGCCGAAGGGTGCGCACTGCGAGGTGCAGGCTCTGCCGGTGGTGCGTAGCCGCACGTCGACTGTCGGCGATCCCGCTACCGCTGCCACCGTGAACGGCCCCTCCCCGTCCGGCCCGTTCCGAGGCTGCGGCAGCCGGAAGGAGGACCAGGGCACCTGCTGCTGGCGGGCGTTGAACTGGCTGGCCTCCCAGCCCCCGTCTTTCTCGTGCACCAGCACGATGGCCCGGCGGTGTGGTTCGCCATTGGGGCGGTCTGCGCCGAGCACCGACAGGTTCGCGATCACCGCCGTGCTCCCGCACCGGGACAAGAACGCGTAGTGCAGCCACTGCCGCTCCAGCGGACCACGCCGCAGCCCGCCCCCGGCGCCCTGCGGGAAGGGCCCGCGCGGCCCCAGCGGGCCGGGCGTCCGGTCGTCCGTGACAGTCGTCGTCTCCACGCGGCAGACCGTAGCAATCCGTAACAAGCAGATGTTTTCGGTAATTGCCCCCGTCCTGCGGTCGCCCCAAGGAACTCCTGCCCTCACGGCTCCCTCGGCAGAGTGAATGCCCGACCATCCGGCCGTTTCCTCCTCAACCTGTCTACCGGAGCAGCAGGTTGACGCACTGGGCCTTGCCGGGACACGCAGCCGAGCCGACCGTGGCCGCCAGCGAGTCACTCTTTGGGGCGAGTAGCTCATTTCTCGCATATGTAATGGGCAGCCTCTCCCGGTCACGCACAGTCAACGCGTCCCCCCTCTCCGCCCAGGCGGCGGAACTCCAGAAGGGCAGCCATGGCCAATGAGCTGATCGACAACCTCCGCATCACCGTCCGCACCTGCGACCTTCCCGGAGCCGGCACCCCGGGCCGCGTCTATCTCGGCGCCGCAGGACGGGAATTCACGCTCAGCACGGGCGGTGACGACTTCGCCCAGGGCGCGACGACCACCATCGTCCTTGGCGGCCCCGACACGGACGTCAGCGACCGCAGCGGCGCCGACCCGCGCGACCCCCATCTGTACCTGGCGGATCTGCTGCGCTGTCCGGTCTACGTCCGGTTCGCCGCCCTCACCCCGCACGACGTGTGGCAGGTAGAACGCGTCGACCTGACCGTGAGGACCGACACCGGCCGCGTCTTCGAGTACGAGGTGCTCGCCGACCTGCCGAACGACCCCCAGCGGCTACGCCTCAGCGACGCGCACGGCGAGGTCGTCCATCTCCGACCGCGCTTCGACCACAAGCAGGAACAGGAACACTTCCAGGAAGGCACCCTTGTGACCGACGTCCCCTTCGGCAAGAAGCAGGTCATCGTCCACTCGGCCAGCGGGCTCATCATCACCCCCCGAGGCCACCTCACCGCCGCAGGCACCGAAATGCGGCTGTGGCAGGCGGGACTGCCGGCCGTCGGCCCCAACCACAACGCGGCCGGGGCGAACCTGGGCCGCATCTGGCAGTTCGAGAAGGTCGACAACGGCGTACGCATCAGGAACCACCTGGACAAGCCGATGTACCTCTCGGTCACCGAGGGCGAGGAGAACACCACGGTCAAAATGAGCGAGAAGCGCAGCGGCGACTCCGGCCAGGTCTGGCGCCTCGAACAGGCCCTGCCCGGACTCAGCGACTTCCTCCTCGTGCCCGTCCTGAACACGGGCCTGGCCGTGGGGCCGCTGGAGGGCGCGCAAATCCTTGAGAACGTGCTGGTGCTGCGCCGCCGGGCCAGCCTCGACCTGCTGTGGAAGGCGCACACGCCGTCGCCCGCCAAGGCAGACGACGTGTGAGCAGCGCGGCTCCGGGTCCACGTGGGTAGGCCCGGAGCCGAGTGCGGGCGGAACGGCCACTGCCTCTGGAGGGCTTTCAGGGGGCGATGACGGTCCCCGTCAGCATGACCCGCTTGTGGTGCTTGCCAAAGGTCGCGTGACCGTCGTCGTACGTCCCCGGCGTGGCCTTCTTGTCGGCCACGACATGAAGGCCGTAGCCGAGGAACGGCCGGTCCTTGTCGCTGGTGAACAGGTGCAACGGACCCTTGAGGATCAGAGTCCGATTGCCGTCCTCCAGCTCGCCGATCACCCCCGTGGGCGCGACGAACCGCCAGTTCTCCAGCCGGTCGAAGTACGCGTAGCCGGCCTCGCCGGTGAAGACGAGACCGGTGGGGGCGTGGACCTCCACAACGAGGTTGTCGATATTGACCGGCTGCTCGTCGGCGGAGGTCATGGCGATGCAGAGGAACTGGGGCAACGACTCCTTGCCGTCCGTCTGAACGCGCGGGATCGCGTCGGTCACCTGGAAGATGGCCAGTTCGTGCTCGTCGGCGACGCCGTCCTTCTTCTGGTCGTCGGTCTTCGTCTTGTCGTTCTCCTTGTGACCGTCGTGGGACGTGCCGCTCCCCTGGGCGTGGTAGCGGTAGTAGACGCTGCCGATCTGGAAGGCGTCCTCCTGTTTGGTGTGATCCCAGCTCAGTGCGCTGGTGGGGCCGCCGGGGTCGTCGGTGGCCTGGGGCCACACGAGGAGCCGGTAGTAGCCGGGGGTGTCACCGCTTGCGTGCAGATCCAGCGTCGGCATCGCCCAGGGCTGGCCCGGGTCCTTCTCGGTCGGGTTGCAGTAGCGGTGGCCGCCCACCGCCTGCCGGACCGGTTGCGGCGTGAAGCGTGAAGGGGAGCCGTCCTGGTGCACAAGCTGGTAGTACACGTGGTCGGCGTGGTTGCTCGTCATCTTCTCGCGCTCACGGATATTGACCAGGTCGATGGTGAACTTGCCGGCCGGGATCTTTCCGTCGGGCGTGACGTAGCCGAAGCAGGCGTTGCCGGTGCGCTTCCCGTCGGCGATGGCGGCCGGAAGCTGCACCCACGGGCGCTGGCTGCGCGCCGTCTTGTCCGTGAGCATCGTGGAGAGGACCTCCACGTCGACGACGGCCTCCCTGTTGCGGCCGTCGGTCAAGGTGAGGGAAACCGTCATCTTGCCCTTGGTCTCCCCGTCCTTCCAGGGCCTTTGGCCGAGACGCAGGTCCGTGCGCAGGCTGAAGGTGATGAGGTCCGTGTAGTCGTCGAGCATGGCGATCTCGATGACTTCGTACGCACTCGACAGTCCGTCCGCCAGATGCGACTCGGCTGCCCGGTCGGTCGCCGGCTCGCCGGGCGCGGCGGAGTAGGCGAGCTCTTTGATCCTCACCCCGGCCGGCACCCTCAGCCGCCCGTCGAAGTAGAACCAGTCACTCGCGGTCGGCAGCTTGTTGCTGTAGCCCAGAGCCCTGATGCCCGTCAGCTCAGGATCGACCCCGGCGTCAGCCACGGACGGCTTGTCCACAGTCGTCATCGAACACACCTCTCACCATCGAACACGTTCCGCTTACGCGTCCTAACGTAAGGTAGTAATTGTCGTGTGGCAGCGTCACTGAGCCCGCGTCCCCCGTCCGGACGAGCGGAAAGCTCCTCGCGGATGACGGGACCTCGCACACGCCACGGGAGCCCCGACCGGCCACAGGGAACGTTCGGTATCTGCCCGTGGCTTATGTGAGGGCGGGGCGGGCCTTCTTCGGCCCGATGAGGGGGAAGGCTTCACCCTCGATTGACTGGCCCCACTCGCACAGGTTTCCGAAACGTATGCGCGTGATCCTCATAGAGGGAGGACGCCCGGCGCGTCAGAGAGTTGCAGCGCCAGATGGAGCTCGTCCGCTCCCGACGCGAACGGACGACATCACCAAACGAATAGCTGTGGAGGTGTGACGAGCGGGATGGGGCACGACACCACGTGGCGCTGACCAGGCGCGGCGTTCACTTCCCGTACCACTCATCACGCAGTCGGCGCACCGCATCGATGGCGCGTACGGCCTTGCCCACAAGCGTTGGAACTTGATCGAGGACATACCCCAGTACGAGGACGCACCCGCCGAGCGCAGCAACCGCAGCGGTTGCCCAACCGACCGTTTCCATCCGAACTGCCTCGCCTTCAAATTAAGAAGGTGGTCGGTTCGGAGGAATGGCAGGCTCGGACCGACCACCTGAATTGGTGGTCTGGTCGAGAGCCCAGGCCCGCACGCCGCTTCTCGGTGCTGTATTCGAGTCGGTGACGTCTTGGAGGTCGCGTACCGCGTGGCCCGGGTACCGCCCCTTCACGGCTCCCCGGTGGTGTGTCGGACCGACGGGAGCTACCGCTCTCCCATGTTCCTTGTTGGTACGCGACCTCTACAGGCCAAGACGCGTCGCGTTATCGCTTCGTGACCAAAAATTGGCGGCGCCTCGTGGGGTGCCCGGAAACGGCGCGCCGAAAGGGTTACCAAGCCGACCGCACCCCCGCCGGCTACTCGGCGCAGCCGTCGATGATCGGCGATCAGGTCGTGGCCTTTGGGCCCGACGTCACAGCCGTGAAGGCAAAAAACGTGATCCCCGGGGCAAGGAGTAGCGTTGCCGGGGACCTGGCTCGTACCGCAGCGTTCCCGGATTTCGTTCGGTGACTCCGTGAGCAAGGAGCCAACGAGCGTCGCGCAGACCCTGTCGCTGCTCCAGCAGGCGGAGGCCGTGAGCGTCGATACGAAGGTGCGCATCCAGCATCCGGACTGGACGACACTGCGCGCCGAGGTCAACCGCATCCTCACCCATAGCAGCGCCGCCATGCCAGACCCGATGCAGGCTGACCCCATGCCGTCACATCGGGCTCACACGGAACGGATCCAGCACACATAAGGCCGGGATAGCCCGCGAACACGTGAGAACTGCAGAGGAACGTTTTCCCAGGCCAGGCGCCCTGCCGTCATCGTTTCCGCAGGTCACAGCCCCACCCAGGGAAAACTCCTAAAGCGGGTGTCGCAGGTTCGAATCCTGCCGGGGGCACCAGCCAAAAGGCCCCGGACCGATCTTGGATGCTGTTGGTTAATCCGGGGCCTGGCGTGATGTCGGCCTTCAAGACCCGGTTGTGGTCTTGAAGGCCGACGTTGTCGTATGGGGTGGGTGCG
>NZ_JBIBHN010000066.1:0-7287 GCF_042957035.1 Streptomyces sp. NPDC008137
ATGGGGTTGCGTACCGACTCGCTGTTCGTTGACGCGACAACCGCTGCGGGCGGACACCCCCCGACACGGCCCCTTCTCGCCGTGCGCGGGTGCGGACGCGTCGTGACTTCCGTCCCTCGGGGGCCGCCGTACCTACGGACCCACTGCGGTTCCCACCCCCTGGCAGGCCGCCACGCCTGCGGACCCATCGCGGCTCCCACCCCCTGGCGGGCCGCCTGGACGGCCCCAGTCGCGGGCCACAGTCCTCCGCATCAGCCGGGGCCTCGGCCCCTCGCACCGATCGCGGGCGCCGCACCCGCCGTAGCTGCCACAGGCCGCCGCTGCGGGCATGCGTGCCTCCCCCCAGTGCCTTGAGGGCCTGGGAGGTGCTCCCATGGGCGGCACGGGTGGGCGGTGGGGGTCCCCCCGCTCGAGCGAGGCCGAGAGTGGGGGAGGCACCCCGCTCCGCCGGGCTGCGCACCCACCCGGCAGTGACACGAAAGAACCCCGGCCCGTATCGGACCAGGGTTCCCGTCGTCGCTTCTGTTCTCTAGCACGCCTACTCGGCGAGATGCCGCTCCACCGTCTCGACCTTGGAGGTCAGACCGTCCGTCACACCCGGCCGGATGTCCGCCTTGAGGACGAGGGAGACCCGGGGTGCCCGCCGCTCGACCGCGGCCACCGCGCGCCGGACGACGTCCATGACCTCGTCCCACTCCCCCTCGACGGACGTGAACATCGCATCGGTCCGGTTGGGCAACCCCGACTCACGTACCACCCGCACGGCGTCGGCGACGTACTCCCCCACGTCCTCACCGACACCCAGCGGCGTCACGGAAAAGGCGACGATCACGCCTTCACCGCCCCTTCCTGACGTGCCCGGGACGCGATGACCGCGTCCTCGGCCTCGCGCCGCAGCTTGCGGTCGGCGAAGAAGCCGCCGGTGGGCAGCACCGAGAGGACGAAGTACAGCGCGGCGGTCTTCACCGGCCACTTCGCCCGGTTCCACGCGTCGGCCCAGAAGATCACGTACAGGATGAACAGAACACCGTGCACCATGCCCATCACCGGCACGGCGTTGAACTCCGTGGTCCGCTTCAGCACCGAGCAGATCAGCAGAAGGAGGAAGGAGATCGCCTCGGGGGCCGAGACCAGGCGGAGGCGGCGGAGGGCGGTGGCGGTCTTGAGGTCCACGGGTCACCTTCGGTGGGAGAGACGCGGTGGTCTGAACGGACTGGACGGGCTGAACGGCAAGAGGGGTTTGTGAACGCACGCACAAGCGTTCCGCCCATTGTGGCAAACAGCCGTGGGGCCCTTGGCCCGGGGTCCGGCTCCCCGGCCCCTAAGGGTGCGATCAGGGACTTTCTCCACCCACGGGCCCTGTCCACAGGGCCCGGCCTGCGGATACCGTCCCGTACGTGGCGATGTTCCGACTTCAGAGCAACAAGGTGCTCGCCGTCGACATGACCGGAGATGCCGTGAAGGCGAAGAACGGCTCGATGGTCGCGTACGACGGCGAGATGGCCTTCAAGAAGCTCAGCGGCGGCGGCGAGGGCATCCGGGGCATGGTGACCCGGCGGCTGACCGGTGAGCAGATGACGTTGATGGAGGTGAAGGGGCGCGGCACCTGCTGGTTCGCGGACCGCGCCTCCGAGATCAACCTGGTCGGTCTCCAGGGGGACAAGCTCTACGTCGAGTCGAGCAACCTGCTCGCGACCGACGGCGGGCTGCGCACGGGGACGGAGTTCACCGGCCTGCGCGGTGCCTCACAGGGCAACGGGCTGTTCACGACGTCCGTCGAGGGCCACGGCCAGGCGGCGATCATGTCGGACGGGCCGGCGGTGGTGCTGAGGGTGAGTCCGCAGTACCCGCTGACCGTCGACCCGGGGGCGTATGTGGCGCACCAGGGCAACCTCCGGCAGTCCTTCCAGTCCGGTGTGACGTTCCGCACCCTGCTCGGGGAGGGCGGCGGCGAGGCCTTCCAGATGCGGTTCGAGGGGGACGGGCTGGTGTATGTGCAGCCGAGCGAGCGGAACACGATCGCGGGAGACGTGTGACATGGCCTTCCGGGAGATCAACGCGAAGATGGTCGAGGCGACGGTGACGCCCGGTCAGCGGCTGTTCAGTCAGCGCGGCGCGATGCTCGCGTATCGGGGTGAGGTGTCCTTCACACCCAACACGGCGGGCGGGCAGGGCGGGCTCATGTCGATGATCGGGCGCCGGGTGGCGGACGAGGACACGCCGCTGATGACCGTGGAGGGCAGCGGCACGGTGCTGTTCGGGCACGGCGGGCATCACATCCAGGTGATCCGGCTCTCCGGCGACACCCTGTACGTCGAGGCGGACCGCCTGCTGGCCTTCGAGGGCTCGCTCCAGCAGGGCACGATGTTCCTCGGCTCGCAGGGCGGCGTCATGGGCATGGTGCGAGGGCAGGTCAGCGGCCAGGGGTTGTTCACGACCACGCTGAAGGGGCACGGGGCCGTCGCGGTCATGGCCCATGGCGGGGTGATCGAGATCCCGATCACACCCCAGCGGCCGGTGCATGTGGACCCGCAGGCCTACGTCGCCCACCACGGCGACGTCCGCAACAAGCTGTCCACCGCCCTTGGCTGGCGGGACATGGTGGGCCGCGGCTCGGGCGAGGCGTTCCAGCTGGAGCTCAGCGGCAGCGGTGCGGTGTACGTCCAGGCGTCGGAGGAGAAGCTGTGAGCACGTACGGAACTCCGGGCGCCGGCCCCGCGGTCTTCGACCCGGCGTCGCTGCCGCCCGACGACAACGTCAATCCCTACACCTTCTGCGTCGAACTGAAGGGGAGCCAGTGGTTCCTGCAGAAGGGGAAGATGATCGCCTACTACGGCTCGATCGACTTCAACGGCGTCGGACACGGCCGGCTGGACCGTCTGGTCCGTACGTCGTTCCATTCGCCTCTGCACGCGAGCGACTGGGTCGTGGCGGAGGGCTCGGGCAAGATGCTCCTCGCCGACCGGGCCTTCGACGTGAATTCGTTCGACCTCGAGGACGGCAACCTGACCATTCGCTCGGGCAACCTCCTCGCTTTTCAGCCAACTCTCGCACTGAAGCAATCAATCGTGCCGCGTTTCCTGACCCTCATCGGAACCGGAAAGTTCGTGGCCGCGTCGAACGGTCCGGTGGTGTTCATGGAACCCCCGATCCGGGTCGACCCCCAGGCCCTGGTCGGATGGGCCGACTGCCCTTCGCCCTGCCACCACTACGACCACGGGTACATGACCGGCGTCATGGGCGGTCTACGTGCGCTGACAGGCCTCGGAGGGGCCTCCGGCGAGGAGCACCAGTTCGAGTTCGTCGGCGCCGGCACGGTGCTGCTCCAGTCGTCCGAGACCCTGATGGCCGAGCAGGCCACAGGAGCCGTTCCGCACCAGGCCGGTGTGCCCGGCGGCGGGGCATCCGGACCCCACCCCGGTCAATCCGGCGCACCGCGTCTTCCCGGACAGCTGGGGGACCTCCAGCGTCGCTTCGGGCTGTGAGCGGTAGTCTGCGGAGTGTGACATCGAACGCCTGCGCACCAATGTTCGGCAGGCGTGCGACGTCGCGCGAAAACCCTCACTAGTTCGCCTTTCAACCTTTTAGGTAGACTTCATTCATGGAGACCGAGACGGCCACGCGCTGGCTGACCGATGCGGAGCAGTGCGCTTGGCGCACCCACCTGGAGGTCAACAGGCTGTTGACGTACCAGCTCGAAAAGGACCTGCAGCCGTTCGGCCTGACAATGAACGACTACGAGATCCTGGTGAACCTCTCCGAGTCGGAGGACCAGCGGATGCGGATGAGCGACCTCGCCTCCGCCACCCTCCAGTCCAAGAGCCGCCTCTCGCACCAGATCACGCGCATGGAGAACGCGAACCTGGTCCGGCGGGAGAACTGCGAATCCGACCGCCGGGGGCTCTACGCGGTCCTCACCGACCACGGCATGACGACGATGCAGAAGGTCGCGCCCCACCATGTGGCGTCCGTGCGGAGGCACTTCATCGACCTGCTGTCCCCCGAGGCCCTGACGGAGCTCGACAAGGCCCTCAAGCCCATCGCGGAGCACCTGCGCGGACAGCGCGGGCGCCCGTAACCGCCGGAGTCCCGACTAGGCGAGCGGCAGGCGGAGTTCGAACAGGGCTCCGCCTGCGGGCCCCTGTCCGGCCGTGAGCGTGCCGCCGTGCCGTACGGCGACGTCCCGGGCGATGGCGAGCCCCAGTCCGGCACCGCCGTCGTCCCGGCTGCGGGCGGCGTCCAGCCGTACGAACCGTTCGAAGATCCGCTCCCGGTCGGCCTCGGGCACCCCGTCCCCGTCGTCCGCCACGCCGACCACGGCCCGGTCACCCTCCCGCCGTACGCTCACGGTGACGGCCGACCGGGCGTGCCGCTGGGCGTTGTCGAGCAGATTGGCGAGCACCCGCCCCAGCTGCCCCCGCGATCCGGCCACTTCCACCGGCTCCGCGTCCACCGTCACGCCCGTCCGCCCCTCGGCCTCCTCCCGGGCCAGCGCGGCGAGGTCGACCCCCGTGTCGCTGGGCCGCTCCCCCGCGTCCAGCCGGGCGAGCAGCAGCAGGTCGGCGGCGAGCCGCTGGAGCCGCACGGTGTCCTCCACGGCCCCGTCGAGATCCAGCAGTTCGGGATGCGCGGCGGCCACCTCCAACTGCGTGCGCAGCGAGGCGATGGGACTGCGCAGCTCGTGGGACGCGTCGGCGACAAAGCGCCGCTGCCGCTCCACGGAGGTCTCCAGCGCCGCGAGCGTCTCATTCGTAGTGCTGGCCAGCCGGGCGATCTCGTCGTGCGTGTCCGGCTCCGGGACGCGCCGCGCGAGGTCCTCAGAGTGGGTGATCGCGGCCATCTCGCTCCGGATGCCCTCGACCGGACGCAGGGCCCGCCGGGTGACCAGCCAGGTCACTCCCGCGACGACTCCGAGCAGCAGCGGGAACCCGATCAGCATCACCGTCAGCGCGGTCCGCACGGCCCCGTGCTCGGCGGCCAGCGGCGAACCGGCGTAGACCTTGAGGGTCCCCCGGTCCTGGGTCTCCACCTCCACGGCGGCGAACCGGTAGTCCTCCGCGTCACCGTCGATCGTCGCCGACCCGTTACTGAAGACGCTTTCCCCGGCGATCTCCCCGGGTTCGAGAGCGGCCTCCTCGTGTTCGTCGGCGTCGTCGTCATCGTCCGCGCTGGGCGCGGCCGGCGGCTGCGGCTTCACCTGGTCGGAGTCGGTGCCGCTGATCTGCTGGAGATCCTCACTGGCCGCGACCAGCCGCTTGTGCTCGTCGAGGACCTGCACCGGCCCGTCGTCACCGTCCAGCCCGGACAGCTTGTCGTACGGCGTCCCGGTGGCGAGCTCGGAGGCGACGGCCCGGGCGGACTGCTCGGCCTGCGTCCCGGCCTCGCCGATCAGATTGGACCGCAGCGACAGCAGCACCGCGGCCCCGGCCGCGACGAGCGCCACCGCCACGACGAGCGTGGCGCCCAGCGTGGCCCGCGCCCGGACGGACCCGAACAGCCGCCTCATGGCGACTTCTCCAGCCGGTACCCGGCCCCGCGCACGGTCCGGATCAGTCCCGGCCGCAGCTTCCGCCGCAGGGTGCTGATGTACACCTCGACGATGTTGGGATCACCCTCGTAGGCGAAGTCCCACACATGCTCCAGGATCTCGGACTTGGACACGACCTCCCCGGCCCGCAGCACGAGCTGCTCCAGCACGGAGAACTCCTTGGTCGTGAGGGCCACTTCCTCCTCCCCCAGGAACACCCGCCGAGCAGCCGTGTCCACCTTCAGATCCCCGTGCACATGCACGGGCGAGGCCCCGGCACCCACCCCGCGCCGCCGCAGCAGCGCCTTGATCCGGGCGACGAGCACGACGTACGAGAACGGCTTGGTCAGATAGTCGTCAGCCCCGGTGTCCAGGCCCTCGGCCTCGTCGTACTCGCCGTCCTTGGCGGTCAGCATCAGGATCGGCACCTCGTGCCCGGCGGCGCGCAGGGCGGCGCAGACCCGGTAGCCGTTGAGGCCGGGCAGCATGATGTCGAGGATCACCAGGTCGTACGTCCCCTCCGAGGCCTGGTGCAGCCCCTCCCGTCCGTCGTGGACGACGTCCACGGCGTACCCCTCGGCCGTCAGGCCCCTGGCGAGCGACAGGGCCAGCCGCTTCTCGTCCTCCACGATCAACAGGCGCATGGGTAAAGAGTCGCAAAACCAAGCTGAAGATCCCTTCAGGGGGCTTCAGGTTCCTCTCAGCCTCGGTCAGCCACCTTGGAACACGTCGAAAACAAACCGACTCGGGAGGAACCCCCATGAAGCGCAACATCGTGATCGCCGCCGTGACCGCCGCCGCCCTGATCGGAGGCGGTACGGCCACGGCCCTCGCGACCACGCAGGACGGCGGGGGCTCGGCGAAGCAGGCGGCCAACACCCGGTTGTCGGACGACGACGTCCGTGACGACCAGGACGACCGCGACGACGACGGCGCGCAGGCGGCTTCCGGCGACGTGACGGCGCCCGAGGCGATCGCCTCCGCGCTGAAGCACACGCCCGGCACGGCGGTGTCCGCCGAGCTGGACGACGAGGACGACAGCGGCAAGGTGATCTGGAAGGTCGACGTCCTGTCCGGTGACAACGCCTGGCACAGCGTCAGCGTCGACCCGTCCAACGGCAAGGTCCTCGGCGCGCAGACCGACGACGAGGACGACACGGCGCAGGTGCGGGCGGCCCTGAAGGGCTCCTCCGTGACGGCCGAGGAGGCCGCGAAGGCTGCCGCCGGCAAGGGCACGGTGACGTCCGTCGACCTCGACGAGGACGGCAAGGACAAGTCCTGGGAGGCCGAGACCCACAAGTCCGGCGGCGCCGAGCAGGACTGGAAGATAGACCTCACCACGGGCAAGGTCACGGCGGACCGCTCGGACGCCCAGGACGACGACGCGGACGACGCCGACGACCAGGACTGACCCCTCCTGCCCCATTCCGACCGCCCCGGCGTCTTCCTTGACGCCGGGGCGTCGCACGTCTCGGCACGACGAAACACGCGGCGTGGGTGCTGGGGCGGGGTGGGTGCGCAACTCGGCGCGACGAGGTACCGCTGCGCCCACCCGTGCCGCCCTTAGCGGCACGCATGCCCGCAGCGGGCGGTGCGGTGCCCGCAGCGGCGGGTGCTGGCGGCGTCAGCCGGGACGGCCCGCACCCGCGTACGGCGAGAAGGGGACGTGTCGGGGGGTGTCCGCCCGCAGCGGTTGTCGCGTCAACGAACAGTCAGTCGGCGTGAGACCCCATCGCGACGTTCCGAGGACGGACACCCCC
>NZ_JBIBHN010000067.1:0-5333 GCF_042957035.1 Streptomyces sp. NPDC008137
CCTACACGCCTACAACCACCACCGCTGCCACACCGCACTCGGCGGTCAGCCACCGATCAGCCGCGTTAACAACCCTGCGGGTCAATACACCTAGGCCGGCGTTTGCTGGATTCTCGTCCAGAAGTGGTCGACGATCCGGTGCAGGAAGTCGCGGGCGGTGTCGCCCGCGTCGCCGCTGCCGCCGCCCCAGCTCAGGGTGGCGGCCATATGGCCCTGGTAGTCCTCGTGCAGCGCCCGCAGGGCGCCCTCCAGGAACGGCCGGTCCAGGGGCACGAGTTTGGCCACCGGGCGTACGTAGGCCTGCCAGCGGGTGCTGACCGCGCTGCGCAGCAGATCGCCGAGCTTGGCGTTCCGGCCCGTGACGGTGACGAAGTCGCGCAGGCCGAGGCCGAGTACGTCGGCGAGGGCGCCGGACTGGCGGTCCGTGCCGCGCCAGGTGTCGGTCTCCTCCATGTGCAGATACGCGTGGACCTCGTGTCCGACGGCCCGGGCCACGTCCTCGGGGGCGAGGCAGCGGGCGATGCGGTGTTCGCGCAGGGTGCGGGGTCTGCCGATGAGTTCACCCGGTGAGCACCACAGCACACCTGCGAGAGCGGTGAGTTCGGAGTTGGACGGGGCCGCGGTCCCGCGCTCCCAGTCGATCACGTGGTCCGGGGTGACGCGGGGGTGCCCGTACGAGACACGCATGCCGTGGGCGACGTGCTCGGGTGTCATGCCGAGGGCCGCGCGCAGGCGGCGGGCTGCCGGGGCGTTGAAGGGCGGGGCCGTGGGGGCGGGCTGGGGTGGGGGAGTGGGAGCGGGCTTGCCCGGGCGGGCTGAAGGTCGGCGCACGCGCCACAAGCTAGGGCGGCGGGGGTGCGTTGACTACGGTCTGTTCGGCCAGGATCACGGATTGTAGGAAGCTACGGCTACCGGCGGGTTCGGCCGGGGCCGAAGATCGGCTTGTCGGTCGGGGCGGGTTGGGGGTAGGGATGTCCCGGGCCTGATGATCATGGGTCCGGAAAGGCAGTGAACTACGTGAACGGCAAGCTCAAAGGGCATATTCGCGAGCGGCTTCTCGCGCCGAACTTCTGGCATCTCGCGACGGTGGGGGCCGACGGGGCGCCTCAGGTGTCGCCCATGTGGGCGGACATCGAAGACGGGTACGTCATGGTCAACACCTCGATCGGGCGGGTGAAGGAGGAGAACCTGCGGCGCAATCCGTACGTTTCCCTGTCCCACCACGACCCGGAGAACCCCTACGACCGGGCCGAGATCCGGGGGAAGGTCGTCCGCTTCGTGGAGGGCGAGGAGGCGGAGCGGGGCATGGACCGGCTGACGCGCAAGTACCTCGGGAAGGACCGGTATCCGTGGATGCTGCCCGGCGAGCGCCGGGTGATGCTGCTGATCGAGCCGACGCGGGTGCGGACGCTCGAAGGTGTGGAGCCGTTCCGGGCGGGGGTCCTGCCGGACGGGGCGACCGGCTGAGAAGCCCCTCGCGAGATTCCTGAAGCGTCGTGCGCGGGCCGTGGTCGGGCAGTCCCGACCACGGCCTTCCGCGCTTCAGCGCCAGTCCGGTACGCCCGAGGCCGGGGGTAGCCGGGACTCGATCCTCGCTCGGATGTCGCTCATCACGGAGATGATGCGGGTCTCGTGTTCCGTGGTCAGCCGGGCCACCGGGACCGAGCAGCTGATGGCGTCCACGGCCGGTGTGCCGTAGCGCAGGGCGAAGCCGAAGCCGGCGATGCCCGGCACCGTCTCCTCGCGGTCGACGGAGTAGCCGCGCTCGCGCACCCCGGCCAGGTCGGCGAGCAGGGTCGCGCGGTCGGTGTGCGTGTTCTCGGTGAGGCCGGTCAACGGGCCGTCGCCGAGGGGTAGTTCGTCGTCGGCGCGCTCGGCGAGCAGTGCCTTGCCCAGTGCGCCGGCGTGGGCCGGGACGCGGCGGCCGACCCTGCTGATGGTGCGCAGGTACTCGTGGGACTCGCGGGTGGCGAGGTAGACGACGTCCCGGCCGTCGAGCCGTGCCAGGTGGATCGTCTCGCCGAGCGCGTCCGACGCCTCGTCCAGGTAGGGCCGGACCGCCCGGATACGGCGGTCCCCGTCTAGATAACCGGTGCCGGTGAGCAGCGCGCGGATCCCGATGCCGTAGAGGGAGCCGGTGGCGTCGGTGCGGACCCAGCCGGAGTCGATGAGCGTCCGCAACAGCTGGTACATGCTGCTGCGCGGCACGTCCAGTTCCTCGGCGAGCTGGTCGAGACGCGAGGGCTCCTCGCCTCGCTCCGCGAGCAGTTCCAGCAGTGCGACGGTTCTGGCCGCCGACTTCACGCCGCGGACGCCTCTGCTGCTCTCCTGCATGGGCTCAATCGTAGGTCCGGGGCGCCGCGTCGATCGTGCACATCAATCTGTGATCGCCCGGGCCATTGACCCGCTTCGTTCACGCACTTAGCCTCCATCTGCATACGTGGACGTCATCTGCATACGGGGATGGGGCTCTCGCCGGTTCAAGGGGTGAGACCTCACCAGTTCACTCACCAGTTCAAAGGGGAACTGCCTTGCCTCTGCTCGTCGTCGGGATCAGCGTCGTGGTCCTGCTCCTGCTCATGACCCGGCTGAGAATGAACGGCTTCGCGGCGCTGTTGCTCGTCGCGGTCGGTGTCGCACTGGTCCGCGGCATTCCGGTGGCGACCATCCCGGACGTCCTCTCCGAGGGCATCGGGGACCAGATCGGCGACACCATGCTGACCATCGGGCTCGGTGCCATGGTCGGCCGGGTGATGGGGGATTCGGGCGCCGCGCAGCGCATAGCCGGCAAGCTCCTCGACGCCTTCGGTCCGCGATGGGTGCAGGTGGCCATGGTGGTCACGTCCATGCTCATCGGCGTGACCATGTTCTACGAGGTCGCGTTCGTCATCATCGTGCCCATCGCGTTCACGCTGGTCAGGGTCACCGGCGCGAAGCTCCTGTGGGTCGGGCTGCCGATGTCCATCGCCCTGTCCACCATGCACAGCTTCCTGCCGCCGCACCCCGGCCCCACCGCCGTCGCCGCGACCTTCCACGCCTCCGTCGGGCTGACGCTCTTCTACGGCCTGTTCATCGCCGTGCCCGCGGGGGCGCTCATCGCCCTGGCCTGGCCGCGTCTTCCGTTCGTCGCCCGGATGACGCCCACCATCCCCAAGGGGCTGGTCAGCGAGCGCGAGTTCAGCGAGGAGGAGATGCCGGGGCTCGGGTGGTCGCTGTTCGTGGCACTGTTCCCCGTGGTGCTGATCGTGGCCGCGGCCGTGACCGACATGGCGGCTTCGGGAGACAGCCCGTTCCTGCACGTCGTCGCCTTCGTCGGCTCGGCGCCGATCGCCCTGCTGCTGACCCTGTGCCTGGCGATCTGGGTGTTCGGGCCGCGGATCGGGCGGAGCCTGGGCGATGTCGGCGCCTCCTGTTCGTCGGCGGCCCAGGCCATGGCGATGATCCTGCTGGTGATCGGTGCGGGCGGGGCCTTCAAGAACGTCCTCGTCGAGGGTGGTATCTCCGACTACATCAAGGACGTCACCGACGGCTGGTCCGTCTCTCCGATCGTCCTCGCCTGGCTCGTCGCCGTCATTCTGCGCATCGCGCTCGGCTCGGCCACGGTCGCCGTCGTCACGGCCTCAGGTGTCGCCCTGCCGCTGCTGGCCGGGAGTGGGGTTCACCCGGAGGTGATGGTGCTCGCCGTGGCGTGTGGCTCCATCGCGTTCTCGCATGTGAACGACCCCGGGTTCTGGTTGTTCAAGGAGTACTTCAACCTGTCCGTCGTCGAGGCGATCAAGGTACGGACTTCCTATACGACGGTGCTCGCGGTGCTCGGGCTGGGGGGTGTGCTCGCGGTCGAGTGGGCGCTGGACGTTTTTGGGCTGTAGACCGATTCATCCACTAGTCAAGGGACTTGGACCAGCATGAGCAGTCAGCCGACCGTCACCGCGTTCGCCGTCTACCCCGTCGCCGGGCGGGACAGCATGGAGCTGAACCTCTCCGGCGCGCACGGGCCGTACTTCACCCGCAACGTCGTCGTTCTCACCGACTCCGAGGGGCGTACCGGGCTGGGGGAGGTGCCCGGCGGGGAGAAGATCACGCGGACGCTGCGGGATGCCGAGTCGCTTGTCGTCGGAGCCGAGCTGGGGGACTACCAGCGGGTGCTGCGGGAGATCGGGGAGCGGTTCGCCGACCGGGACGCGGGTGGGCGGGGTGCGCAGACGTTCGATCTGCGGACCACGGTTCATGCGGTGACCGCGGTGGAGTCGGCGTTGCTCGATCTGCTCGGGCAGCATCTCGACGTGCCCGTCGCCGCACTGCTGGGGGACGGGCAGCAGCGGTCGTCCGTGCGGGTGCTGGGTTATCTCTTCTACGTGGGTGATCCGGACCGGACCGATCTGGAGTACGTCCGGGAGCCGGAATCGGACGTGGAGTGGTACCGGGTGCGGCATGAGGAGGCGTTGTCGCCGGGGGCGATCGTGCGGCAGGCGGAGGCGGCGTACGAGCTGTACGGGTTCCGGGACTTCAAGCTCAAGGGGGGTGTGCTGGCGGGGGTCGAGGAAGTCGCTGCGGTGCGGGCGCTGAAGGCGCGGTTTCCCGAGGCTCGGGTCACGCTTGATCCGAACGGGGCGTGGTCGCTGCGGGAGGCGGTTGAGCTGTGTCGGCCGCTGGTGGGGACGCTGGCGTATGCCGAGGATCCGTGTGGGGCGGAGGGGGGTTATTCCGGGCGGGAGGTGCTCGCGGAGTTCCGGCGGGCCACGGGGTTGCCTACGGCTACGAACATGATCGCTACGGACTGGCGTCAGCTGGCGCATGCGCTGGCTCTGCAGTCGGTGTCCATTCCGCTGGCCGATCCGCACTTCTGGACGATGCGGGGGTCGGTGCGCGTGGCGCAGTTGTGCAACGCCATGGGGTTGACGTGGGGGTGTCACTCGAACAACCACTTCGACATCTCGCTGGCGATGGTGACGCACTGCGGGGCGGCGGCTCCGGGGGAGTACAACGCGCTGGACACGCACTGGATCTGGCAGGAGGGGCTGGAGCGGCTCACTGTTTCTCCGCCCCGGATCGTGGGTGGGGAGGTCGCGGTGCCGGATGCTCCGGGGCTGGGGGTGACGGTTGATATGGACCGGCTTCTCGCGGCGCACGAGCTGTATCGGGAGAAGGCGCTGGGGGCGCGGGACGATGCGGTGGGGATGCGGTATCTGGTGCCGGGATGGGAGTTCGACGGGAAGCGGCCGTGTCTCGTGCGGTAGTCGCCTGCGGGTGGGTGGGGGGTCGGGGCCGTGGGGGGGGGGGGGGGGGGGGGGGGGGGCGGGCGGGGGGGGGGGGGGGCGGCGCGGGGGGGGGGT
>NZ_JBIBHN010000068.1:0-2913 GCF_042957035.1 Streptomyces sp. NPDC008137
TGCCGCGGTAACAATGTTGGTGCCCATATTTTGTGTTATCCCCGTTTAGGGGCTGAATATCGCGCTGCCCCCCCCCCCCCCCCCGGGGGGGGCCCCCCCCCCCCCCGGGGGGGGGGGGGGGCCCGCCCCCCCCCCCACGACCAGGAATGGCGCACGCCGCCACACCGCCACACCCGCGACAGCAAGCCCCACGACCCTTTCATCGAGGGCGAGTTGCTGCTGATCGACGAAGGTCTGCGTGGCGATGAGGGCCGCGAGCAGCGCAACGGGCACCACACCCGCGACCCGCGCGACGGCCGGCCGGTCGAGCGCCCTCTCGGGGACCAGCAGTCCCGCCAGCTTGAGCGCGACGCACGCGGCCGTCGCGAGGAGGATCCAGGTCCAGCTCATGAGGCACCTCCGCGCCCGGCGGCGCTTTCCCCTGCGCCCAACTCGTCCCCTGGAACACCGTCCGCGGAGTCGCCGTCCGGCGCCGCACCGTTCGCATTCCGGCCATCCCGCTGCCCGGGCTGGGCAGTTGGCAGCAGCAGAACGCTCAGGGCCGTCAATCCGGCAATCACCACGGGCAGGCCCGAGCCGACGAGCGGGGAGACCGCTACGGCCACCAGGCCCGCGAGGACGAAGACGAACCGACCGGCACGCTCACGCAGCCTCGGCGCCACCAGGGCCAGGAACGCGGCCGAGGAGGCCACATCGAGCCCGAGCACCTCGGGGTCCGCCAGCAGCGAGCCGGCGAGGGCGCCGACCAGAGTGGTCACGTTCCAGAACACGAACACCACTGAGCCGGTGACCCAGTAGGCGAAGCGACTCGCGGACGGCGTCTGCTTGGCTATCGCCATGGCCGTGCTCTCGTCACTCAGCAGATGGGCAGCGGGCAGCAGGAGCCTCGTGCGCACATCCAGCACCGGCCGCAGGCTCACCCCGTAGAAAAGACTGCGCACTCCGAGTAGCGTCGCGGTCGCAGATGCGGCAACGCCGCTGCCACCCGCAGCAAGCGTACCCACCAGAGCGAGTTGCGCCGAACCTCCGTACAGGAGGAGGGACAGGAACTGCGTCTGCCCGATGCTCAGGCCGCTGGAAACGGCCAGCGCCCCGTAGGACAGGCCGTAGGCACCGACGGCCAGGCCGACCCCGAGGGCATCGCGCACAAGCCTCGCCTTCTCTTTGCGCGGCAGTTGATCTTGCTCCTGGATCACCACGGGGAGCCCTTCCACGAGTCGCGTTGACGGGGCAGCCCAGATCCCGAGACACCCCCTTTACGTCATGAATCTCATCTAGTATGACCGTGCTATGTCATTACGATGGTCGAACATGACATACATTAGGGCAGGTGACCGGTCGGCCGCACGACAGGTGAGGGAAGATGAAGCACTACTTGGCCCGACGTCCGTGACGCCCTGTGCAGCGGGACTACGTGCAGGAGATCCTCCGCACCCACCCGCTCGTCGACGGTGCGGGCGGACGAGTCCACGCCTTCCATCTCGGCGACGTGCGCAGCGGCAACTACGGCACGTTCGTGGAGTCCTCCACGGTGCGACCGGATGTGCTCACCACCCGGGACGAAGCGCTGCTGAAGCGCTATGTGCACACCAGCGAGTACCTCATCGTGGCCTGCCGTTACGGGGCCCGACGGGATTTCGACGCCGCGCTCGACATCTTCTCCTGCGGATGGTCCGCCTTCCGGGCCTCGCCGTATCCGAAAATCTTCCTGCACCTCGCCGACCGCTACACGGACAGCCGGCACGACTGGAATCCCCACCTGACCGCGCACGAGGGCTGGCACCGGATGCTGCGCACCTACCGGATCCGGGTCAAGCCACGTGTGGTCATCGACACCGTGACGACTCTGCACGACCGGTTCGCCTACGCGGGCCTGGAGACCAGTGCCGCCGTCGTGCTGACGCCGGAATTTCCGGTGGAGCTCGGCGCGGACACCGCGCCGGACCTCGACCGGTTCGAGGTGGCGCTCTACGGATCGCCCCTCTCCCTGGAAGGAATGACTGTTTATGAAATCATGCCGCAGCCCCTCACTGACACGCTCAGGGTGCTCGGCGAAGTGTTTACGCAAAGGCAGCCGGACGGCGAGATTCCATTCCTTTCCGCAGCAGAGCTGTCACAGCGCACCAACCGCACACCGGCAGCAATCGCCCAGACCGTGCGCAGGTTCCGTCACGCCTGCCAGAAAATATTCCGGGAAGCCGCCGATCACGAGCTGATCCAGGATGCCGTCATCCAAGGACGCCCTGGATACCGCATCAACCCGGGGAAGGTTCAGCGTTTCCGCGACTACTCTTCGGTCTCCTGACTTCCTCGTTCCGCACCTGTCCAAGAAAAGGACCACAGCCTACGCCATGCTCGAAAACAATCGGATCGTAGTGACGCCCGAAGACGTCGACGCTGAATTCAAGTTCGTGGTGGCCCTCAAGGCCAAGCTCGATCCCGGAGTGGCCACGAACGCCGCGTCCCACCTCTGTCTCGGTCTGGTCGCGAAGGCAGCGGCCGAACGTCCTGAACTGCTCACGCACATGTCGTTCCTCGACTTCCCGGATGCCGACGCAGGAACCCACGCACCTGTCTCCGGACTCTCGCTCGTCGTACTCGAAGGCCGCCCCGCCTGGCTGCGTCGACTGCGCGGCGAAGCGTCCGCGGCCGGACTCCTGAGCACCGACTTCACCGGGCAGATGACCGGCGGCAGTTACGCCGACCAGCTCGAGCGCATGCGCCGGACGCCCGAGAGCGAACTCGACTACTACGGCGTCGCCGTCTTCGGTTCGCGCGACGCGGTCGACCCGCTGACGAAGAAGTTCTCCCTGCTCCGCTAGGTGTGCTGTCCGGGGACGTTGGTGACGGGCGACACGCCTTGAGCGGTCCTTGAACGAGGTGAGGGCCTCTGGTTTCGGTGTGGATTGCGAC
>NZ_JBIBHN010000069.1:0-2628 GCF_042957035.1 Streptomyces sp. NPDC008137
TCCGCCTTGCAGCTGCACGCACCAGGCCCCGCTCACCGGCGTCGAAGAAGTGCTGCCGATTCCCTGCGCCGTGATCCAAACGACAGGCCCTAGGGAGGTCGAACTGCTGCAGCACGCCGAGGAGTTGATCCTGTCCATGCGGAAGAACGGTTAACGTGAAGCTCCACGACCACACGCAGGAGCGTCCATGACTGATCAGGCGGGGAACTCCGAGCAGGAGCCGCTCTCCAAGATCGACACCTCGGTTCCGCACTCGGCGCGGATCTGGAACTACTGGCTGGGAGGGAAGGACAACTACGAAGTCGACCGTGTGGCCGGTGACGCGTTCCGTGACATCTTCCCCGGGATCGAGACCGGGGCCCGCGCCGCCCGCTACTTCCTCGCCCGCGCCGTACGCCATCTCGCCGCCGAAGAGGGCATCCGCCAGTTCCTGGACATCGGCACCGGGCTGCCCAACGTGGACAACACCCACCAGATCGCCCAGCGGGTGGCCCCGGAGAGCCGGATCGTCTACGTCGACAACGACCCACTGGTGCTGGCCCACGCCCGTGCGCTGCTCACCAGCACGCCGGAAGGCGTCACCAACTACGTCGACGCCGACCTGCGCAAGCCGAGCACGATCGTCCGGGAGGCCGGGAAGACCCTGGACTTCGACCAGCCCGTCGCGCTCATGCTGATGGGCATCCTCGGCCACATCGAGGACCACGACGAGGCGCGCGAGATCGTGCGGCAGCTGGTGGACGCGCTGCCCTCCGGCAGCTATCTGGTGCAGTACGACTCCACCGACACCAGCGAGGACTACCTCCGGGCCATCAATCAGTACAACGACGGCGGCTCGATCCCGTACATCCTGCGCAGCCCCGAGCAGATCGCCCGCTACTTCGACGGTCTGGAGCTGCTGGAGCCGGGCGTCACGTCCTGCTCGCGCTGGCGTCCCGACGCCGAGGCCCTGGGCCTTCCGGCGGAGGTGCACCAGTACGGCGGTGTCGCCCTCAAGCGCTGAACCCGGCGGAACCCGGGGGCCTCGCTCAGGTCTCCTGAAGGATGCGGTGCAGGATGGTCGGAGTCTCGTCCGGCGACTCGGCTTCGACCACCAGCCGGTTCATGGCGTCCCAGTAGCGCTCGATGTCGGCCGGCCGGTCGGGATAGAGCGCGGTGGTGAGCTGCTCCAGGTAGACCACGTCGGGCAACTGGCCGCCGGGCAGCCGCAGAATGGTGACCGGACCGCCCTCCGCGGCATGCCCGCCGGAGAGGAACGGCAGGATCTGGACGGTGACCTGCGGCAGCCGGCACACCTCGATGAGATGCCTGAGCTGGGCGCGCATCACCTCCGGCCCGCCCACCGGGCGCCGCAGCGCCGCCTCGTCGATCACGGCCCAGAGCCGGGCCGCGCCGGGCTGCCGGTGCAGGATCCGCTGCCGGGTCATCCGCAACGCCACTCGGCGGTCGGTCTCCCGGGCGTCGGCGTCAGGGTGGCCGAGCCGGACCGCGGCACGCGCGTAGTCGGAGGTCTGGAGCAGCTCGGGAACGCGCTGTATCTGGTAGCAGCGGATGACGCTCGCCGCCTGCTCGGCACCGAGGTAGCTCTGCGTCCAGGAGGGCACCACGTCGCTGTAGTACTGCCACCAGGCATGGGTGTTGGCCTGTTCGGCCAGCGCCAGCAGCGTGGCGCGTTCGGCCTCGTCCGTGACGCCGTAGTGCGTGAGCAGGTCGGCGACGTCCCGCAGCTTGAACCCGTGGCGCCCGGCCTCCATGCGGCTGATCTTGGAGGGAGAGGCACGGATGACGTCACCCGCCTCCGCCCTGCCGATGCCCCGCGCGTCCCGCAGCCTGCGCAGCCGGGCGCCCAGCGCCAGCCGGGGCACCATGGGCCCGGCGGATCTCCCGTCCAGGACTCCGCTGAAGGGCGACGTTCGAGCGGCCTCTTCGGTGCCCATGGGCATGTCTCCTTGCGGTGGTACGCAACGCCGCACGCGTGAGACGCCACGGCTCGTTCATCCTAGAGGCCCTGCCCGGCCCCCTTCCGGCTTATGCCGAAGGCGAGTTCGGTCGCGGAGTGGGACCGCCGAAGGGCAGGTGCAGCGTCCGGGAGGCGAGCAGCCAGGCGCCGTCGGCCCGGCGGAAGACGTCCTCGTAGTGCCCGGCCTGGACCGGCGGTCCGGCCGGGATGACGCCGCCGTCGTAGCCGTCGACGCGGTACGTGGTGAAGTACGAGGTCGCCCTGGCGGTGTCCGGGGACTCCACGGTGACCAGGACGTTGGACATCATGCGGCGGGAGAGCCGGTCGGCGGGGCGGGAGGCGAAGTAGGCGCGCAGGGCGTCGCGGCCCTCGACCAGCCGCCCGTCCCGCGGCCACTGCCAAACGCCGTCCTCGGTGAACAACTCGGCCACGGAGGACGGGTCGCCCAAGTCGAGCCGGTGGACGAAGCCGAGGATCAGGCGCTCGCAGGCGCGCTCGGCGAGGAGGCGCTCGATGGGGTCCATGAGGTCCATGGACATGGTTTCTAGCACCCCGCCCGGACGGCCACGCGGGCACCTAGTAGTGCTTCGTTAGGTTGTGGGCTGTCTGCGGCTGCTCCGAGGGCGGGGCAGGGGGCGGCCGCAGGTGGTGCAGGTACCGGTCCAGCA
>NZ_JBIBHN010000070.1:0-1666 GCF_042957035.1 Streptomyces sp. NPDC008137
CCCGGCGGAGACGGTGCGGGTGGCTCGGGCCGCGTTCCCGAAGGGGAGTCTGGCGATCCGGGTGCGGGACGAGCTGGGGCCCATGTTCACGGACGAGGAGTTCGTGGACCTGTTCCCGATACGGGGCAGGCCTGCCTGGTCACCGGGCCGGCTCGCGCTGGTACTGGTGTTGCAGTTCGTCGAAGGGCTCACCGACCGACAGGCCGCGGAAGCGGTCCGGGCCAGGATCGACTTCAAATACGCCCTCGGGCTTGCACTGGATGATCCGGGGTTCGACTTCTCGGTGCTGTCGGAGTTCCGGGACCGGCTGGTGGGGGCCGACGCCGGGCTGCGGGTTCTGGACGGCATCCTGGTCGCGGCCCGGGAGAAGGGCCTGCTCAAGACGGCGGGCCGCGCCCGCACCGACGCCACGCATGTGCTGTCGGCCGCCCGTGAGCTGTCCTGGCTGGAGATGGTGGCCGAGACTCTGCGATCCGCGCTCAACGCGATTGCCCAGGCCGCCCCGGACTGGCTGACGCGGGTCGCCGAGCCAGACTGGTTCAGGCACTACGCCACCAGGGCCGAGGACTCCCGGTTCCCCAAGGCCCGCGCCAAACGCGATGAGGTGGGCTTGCGGGTCGGTCGTGACGGGATGCGTCTGCTGGAGGCGGTCTTCGCCGCTGACGCACCGGCCGGTCTCGGCAGCCTGACGGAGGTGGAGACCTTGCGGCAGATGTGGGTCCAGCACTTCCACCTGGTAGAGGGCGAGGTGAGGCGACGGGACCCAAAAGACCGCCCGCCGGGCGCGTTGCGCCTGGTCACCCCCTATGACACCGAGGCCCGGGGCAGCGTCAAACGGGACACCCTGTGGGACGGATACAAGGTCCACCTGACCGAGACCTGCGAACCCGGCGCCCCGAACCTGATCACGAACATGGCCACCACCCTCGCCCCCGTCCACGACAGTGTGACGGTCCCCGAAATCCACGACGCGCTGGCCGAACGAGACTGCCTGCCCGCCGAGCACTGGGTCGATGCCGGATATCCCACCGCCGGCCAGGTCGTGACCGCGCGCCGGGAGCACGGCATCAGCCTGCACGGGCCGATGGCCGCCAACACAGCCGCGTCGGCCGACGGCCCCTTCGGACAGGACTCCTTCACCATCGACTGGGACCGCGAGCAGGTGACTTGCCCGAACGGCGTCGTCAGTACGCAGTGGGCCGAGCGGCGTTCCCAGCAGGGCCTGCCTGTCATCCGGGTCCGCTTCAGCCCGGCCAACTGCCGCCCCTGCCCCCACCTGCGTGACTGCGTCAGCTCGCCTACAGCCCAGCGCCGGGAACTCAACCTGCGGCAGGGCCGCGACGAACACGAAATCGTCCGAACGGCCCGAGCCGAGCAGCGAACCGATGCCTGGAAAGAGCGGTACAAGATCCGCGCTGGCATCGAGGGCACCATCTCCCAAGCCGTCGGGCGCTGCGGCCTGCGCAGATCCCGCTACCGAGGCCTCGCGAAGACCAGCCTCCAACACCAACTGACCGGCGCCGCGATCAACCTCGCCCGCATCGACGCCCACCTCGCCAGCACCCCCCGGGCCCGCACCCGCACCAGCCACTTCGCAGCACTTCGCCCCGCCGACCACAAGGTCGACGGGGCGAAGTAGGAAGGCCCCGGATTAACCAACAGCATC
>NZ_JBIBHN010000071.1:0-1427 GCF_042957035.1 Streptomyces sp. NPDC008137
CCTAGTAGTGCTTCGTTAGGTTGTGGGCTGTCTGCGGCTGCTCCGAGGGCGGGGCAGGGGGCGGCCGCAGGTGGTGCAGGTACCGGTCCAGCACCTCAGCAGGTCCTGAAGAACGTCGAGGACCTGGTAGAGAGTCAGGCCGGTGTGCGGACTTTTGGGTCGAGCCGCCTGAGGGTGAGGAAGGCCTGGGCGGCGGTGACGAGGGTGACGTGGTGGTGCCAGCCGCGCCAGGTGCGGCCCTCGAAGTGGTCCAGCCCTAGGCCATGCTTGAGCTCGCGGTAGTCGTGCTCGATCCGCCAGCGCATCTTCGCCCACCGCACCAGGTCAGCGACCGGGGTGGTGGCGGGCAGGTTCGATATCCAGTAGTCCGTCGGAGCGTCCTGGCCGTCCGGCCATTCGACGAGGAGTGTCTGGACGGGCAGGACGCCGTCCCAACGGTTGCGGCCGCCGCCCGCCTCCTGAGCTGCGGCCAGGGACTGCTTGCCCGCAGGCCGCACTGTCAGCAGCGCGAACCGTGAGGTCATCGCGCCTTTGCTGCCCTGCCTCCAGGTCACCTCGGTGAACCGCTGGGCACCCGCCTGCGCCGCGAGGACGCAGACGGCTCGCGGTGGGGTGCGGTAGCGGGGAAGGGTGGGCGGTCCGAGCCCGCCGTAAGCCGGCTGGTGCGGCTCGACGTCCTCCGGGTGGGCGACTTCTTTCCCGTTCAGGGCCAGGACATAGGACAGTCCTCGTTCCTGGAGACCGAGCCGGAACGGGGTGCTGACGCCGTAGCCGGCGTCGGCGACCACGACCGGCGCCTTCAACCGCCACTCGGCGAGTGTGTCCAGCAGGCCGAGCGCGAGACGCCACTTCTCCTGGTGCACCACGTCGTCGGGGACTCCTGCCCTGCGGCATCGGTCCGGCTCGTCCGTCCACTCACGCGGCAGATACAACTGCCACTGCAGTGGGCATGAGGCGGTGTCGGTGGCGGCATGGACACTGACCGCGACCTGGCAGTTCGCCCGTTTCCCGACCGCTCCGCAGTACTGGCGGGCCACCCCGGCCGACGCCTTGCCGCACTTGGGGAACGACACATCGTCGATCACCCACGCCTCAGGAGTGATCACCTCGGACAGCCGCTCGGCGATCCGCTGCCTGACCGGCAGCGGATCCCACGGCGACTGGTTCACGAACTGCTGCAGGGCCTGCATGTTCCCGTCCGGCAGCCGCTCGGCCATCGGCTGGACCGACTTGCGCCGGCCCTCCAGCATCAGGCCCCGCAGATAACACTCGCCCCACCGCCGCTGATCCCGCCGCGGCACCGAGGCGAACACATCGGCAACGAACTCCGATAACTCACCCCGGAGCCGTTCCACTTCCCCCAGCCTCATGCCAAGAACATGCCCAACACCAGGCAAGATCACCCGACGTAACGAAGCACTACTAGG
>NZ_JBIBHN010000072.1:0-1413 GCF_042957035.1 Streptomyces sp. NPDC008137
CTGAGACCTGATGCCGAGCCGATTGTGGTGAAGTGGATGATCCTATGCTGTCGAGAAAAGCCTCTAGCGAGTTTCATGGCGGCCCGTACCCTAAACCGACTCAGGTGGTCAGGTAGAGAATACCGAGGCGTTCGGGTGAACTATGGTTAAGGAACTCGGCAAAATGCCCCCGTAACTTCGGGAGAAGGGGGGCCACATCCGGTGATGAGCTTTGCGCTCTGAGCTGGGGGTGGCCGCAGAGACCAGCGAGAAGCGACTGTTTACTAAAAACACAGGTCCGTGCGAAGCCGTAAGGCGATGTATACGGACTGACGCCTGCCCGGTGCTGGAACGTTAAGGGGACCGGTTAGTCAAGATTCGTCTTGGCGAAGCTGAGAACTTAAGCGCCAGTAAACGGCGGTGGTAACTATAACCATCCTAAGGTAGCGAAATTCCTTGTCGGGTAAGTTCCGACCTGCACGAATGGCGTAACGACTTCTCGACTGTCTCAACCATAGGCCCGGTGAAATTGCACTACGAGTAAAGATGCTCGTTTCGCGCAGCAGGACGGAAAGACCCCGGGACCTTTACTACAGTTTGATATTGGTGTTCGGTTCGGCTTGTGTAGGATAGCTGGGAGACTTTGAAACTCGCACGCCAGTGTGGGTGGAGTCGTCGTTGAAATACCAGTCTGGTCGTGCTGGATGTCTAACCTGGGTCCGTGATCCGGATCAGGGACAGTGTCTGATGGGTAGTTTAACTGGGGCGGTTGCCTCCTAAAGAGTAACGGAGGCGCCCAAAGGTTCCCTCAGCCTGGTTGGCAATCAGGTGTTGAGTGTAAGTGCACAAGGGAGCTTGACTGTGAGACCGACGGGTCGAGCAGGGACGAAAGTCGGGACTAGTGATCCGGCGGTGGCTTGTGGAAGCGCCGTCGCTCAACGGATAAAAGGTACCCCGGGGATAACAGGCTGATCTTCCCCAAGAGTCCATATCGACGGGATGGTTTGGCACCTCGATGTCGGCTCGTCGCATCCTGGGGCTGGAGTCGGTCCCAAGGGTTGGGCTGTTCGCCCATTAAAGCGGTACGCGAGCTGGGTTTAGAACGTCGTGAGACAGTTCGGTCCCTATCCGCTGTGCGCGTAGGAATATTGAGAAGGGCTGTCCCTAGTACGAGAGGACCGGGACGGACGAACCTCTGGTGTGCCAGTTGTTCTGCCAAGGGCATGGCTGGTTGGCTACGTTCGGGAGGGATAACCGCTGAAAGCATCTAAGCGGGAAGCCTGCTTCGAGATGAGTATTCCCACCTCCTTGAGAGGGTAAGGCTCCCAGTAGACGACTGGGTTGATAGGCCGGATATGGAAGCACGGTAACGTGTGGAGTTGACCGGTACTAATAGGCCGAGGGCTTGTCCTCAGTTGCTCGCGTCCACTGTGT
>NZ_JBIBHN010000074.1:0-1051 GCF_042957035.1 Streptomyces sp. NPDC008137
GGCGACACGCCTTGAGCGGTCCTTGAACGAGGTGAGGGCCTCTGGTTTCGGTGTGGATTGCGACATCTACAACCGGCACCCAGGAGGCCCTCGTTGTTCCACCGTAACGCCCCGCTGACCGCGACCGGCAGGCTGCGTCTGGCCCGGTGTGTCGTCGACGACGGCTGGCCGCTGCGGCGGGCCGCGGAACGCTTCCAAGTCAGCCACACCACCGCCGTCCGCTGGGCCGCCCGCTACCGGCAGCTGGGAGCCGCCGGGATGCAGGACCGCTCCAGCCGCCCGCACAACCAGCCTGGCCGCACCCCGGACACCCTCGAGGAAAAGGTCGTGCGCCTGCGCCGCGAACACCGCATCGGACCGGTACGGCTGGCCGCCCGCTGCAGCATCGCTGCCTCCACCGCCCACCGGATCCTGCAACGTCACGGCCTGCCTGCACTGGCCGCCACTGACCGCGCCACCGGCGAGCCCGTCCGCCGCTACGAACGCTCCCGGCCCGGCGAACTGGTCCACATCGACGTCAAGAAGCTCGGCCGCATCCCCGACGGCGGCGGCCACAAAGTCCTCGGCCGGGCAGCCGGCCGGGCCAACCAGGACCGCCGCAACGGCACCGGATACGCCTACCTGCACACCGCCCTGGACGACCACTCCCGTCTGGCCTACACCGAGGACCTGCCCGACGAGAAGGCCGCCACCTGCGCGGCCTTCCTGCAACGGGCAGCCGCCTGGTTCGCCGCACGCGACGTGACCGTCGAGCGGGTGCTGACCGACAACGCCTGGGCTTACACCAAGAACACCTGGCGCGACACCTGCCGCGACCTGGGCATCAGTCCGCGCTGGACCCGGCCCTGGCGGCCGCAGACGAACGGCAAGGTCGAGCGCTTCCACCGCACCCTGCTCGACGAGTGGGCCTACCAGCGGCCCTACACCTCAGACGTCGAACGACAGGCAGCGTTTCCCGACTGGCTGGACTGGTACAACTACCACCGACCCCACACTGGAATCAGTGGCCAAGCACCAGCCAGCCGCGTCACCAACCTGTCCGGTCAGCACA